>CAMWUK010000082.1 GCA_947177415.1 uncultured Clostridiaceae bacterium | reverse complement strand
AAGGTATAGAGAAGGAAGAGTTCCGGTTGAAAGACTGGGGCTTTTTTTATATATTTAGACAATTTAAACTATATTTTTTGAATGACTATATCAAAAGAAATAGAGGGAGAAATATGAACAGTATAGCTAGTGAAGATATTGAAAAAGTAACAATTTGTCCTTTATGTGGAAAAAATAATATTATGAAAATCCATATAAATTCTGATTGGGTCAATGGACCCTCTTGTATTTTAGAAGCAGATGGTTGTTATTGTACATACAGTAATTGTGAATTTGTATATGGAAATGGTCCATGGCATGAAGAAAAGCGTCAGTGGAATGGAAAAGAAAAGACTTGGCTAAATCAGTATGGACAATTGGTAAAAGGAACATGTAGGAACGAATAAATCATGAGGAGAAAAAGATGAGTGTATTTTTTATTGCAGATTTACATTTTGATGATGACAAAATATTAAGATATGAAAATCGTCCATTTGAATATGTACAACAAATGAATGAAACAATAATCAGGAATTGGAATGATATAGTAACAAAAGAAGATGAGGTTTTTGTTCTTGGAGATATTGGGAATGAGAGTTACATAAAGCAGTTAAATGGTAAGAAATACCTAATAAAAGGAAATCATGATACAAAGATGAATCAGGAATATAGAACATGTGGTTTTGAAGAGGTTTATGATTATCCTATTGTTTATGAAAATTTTTGGATTTTATCTCATGAACCTATGTATATCAATTGTAATATGCCTTATGCGAATTTGTTTGGACATGTGCATCAATCGCCACAATACACAACTTACAGTAAACAGCATTATTGTGTAACTGTAGAGCGGATTGATTATACACCAATTGCATTTGAGGAGATAAAGAAGAGAATAACAGAGTAACCTAAAATAGTAGCTTCTGGGTTATTTTGAGAAATAAAAAAAGAGGCGACAGCCCGGAATACGAATACAGTTGGTGATTGCGGGAGTGCGAAGCACGTAGCAATCAACTTTCATTCATGGTGGTGCCTCGCAAGCGAGGCATGATTGTTTTATAGGAAAGTTCGTCTTATAAAGTAAAAATGCTCCGCTTAGGATGTGCACAGATGCGTAAGGAATATTGTTGCAAAAAACATGCAACACGCATCTGGCACACTTTGTTCTAAATTATCCGAGATTATTTATGCTTTAGTGAAAAATCTAGGATAACTATTTTTTTTCACTATAATCCATAGCTGCACCAATAAATCCTCTAAACAAAGGATGTGGACGATTAGGTCTTGATTTGAATTCTGGATGAGCTTGTGTAGCAATAAACCATGGGTGATTTGGAAGCTCTATCATTTCCACAATCTTACCATTAGGAGATAAACCACATAAAGACATACCGCCTTTGATTAAATCTTCTCTATAGTAGTTGTTTACTTCATAGCGATGACGGTGTCTTTCTGAAATTTCTTTTGAACCATATAAAGTATATGCTTTACTGTTCTCATCAAGAATACAAGGATATGCTCCAAGTCTTAATGTTCCACCAATATCTGTTACATTATCTTGATCAGGCATTAGATGAATCACTGGATGAGTAGTTTCTGGATTAAGTTCGATACTATGTGCATCTTTAAAATCCAATACATTTCTTGCAAATTCTACAATTGCTAATTGCATACCAACACAAAGACCTAAAAACGGAACATTATGTGTTCGTGCATATTCAATGGCATATATTTTTCCGTCCATTCCTCTGGAACCAAATCCACCAGGAACAATAATACCATCCATGTCCTTAAAATATTCATCTGCATTTTCTTTTGTAACTTCTTCTGAATTAATCCATGCAATATCTACAGCCGCATTATAATGAATTGCACCATGCTTTAGTGCTTCTGCAACACTAATATAAGCATCATGTAAGGAGGTATACTTTCCTACTAAACCAATTCGGATTGTACGGGTAGGATTTTTTAAAGAATACACCATTTTTTCCCATTCTGCAAGTTGAGGTTCTGGACAATCAAGTTGCAGGCATTTACATGCAATATCCGCCAAATGTTCTTGTTCCATAGCAAGAGGAGCCTCATATAAAGTTTCTACATCTAAATTCTGAATCACATTGTATTTGGAAACATTACAGAATAGTGCAATCTTGTCCTTAATATCAGATTCCAGAGAAATTTCGGTACGACAAACAATAATATTTGGCTGTAAGCCCATAGATTGCAATTCTTTTACACTTGATTGAGTTGGTTTCGTTTTAATTTCACCAGATGCTTTTAAGTAAGGAATCAATGTAACATGAATTAAAATCGCGTTTTCTCTACCAACATCATGCTGGAATTGACGAATGGACTCAAGGAAAGGTTGGCTTTCAATATCTCCTACTGTTCCACCAACTTCAATAATAGCAATTTGCATATCTTTAGATGTTTCATCACGATAGAAACGTTCTTTGATTTCATTTGTAATATGTGGAATAACTTGGACAGTACCTCCACCAAAGTCTCCACGTCTTTCTTTGTGAAGAACAGACCAGTATATTTTACCAGTTGTAACATTGGATTGCTTGGTTAAACTTTCATCAATAAATCTTTCATAATGTCCCAGATCTAAGTCTGTTTCAGCACCATCATCAGTTACAAATACTTCTCCATGTTGCACAGGGTTCATAGTACCTGGGTCAATATTGATATATGGATCGAATTTTTGCATTGTAACCTTATATCCACGGGCTTTCAAAAGTCTTCCTAAGGAAGCAGCGGTGATTCCTTTGCCGAGTCCTGATACGACACCACCAGTTACAAATACATATTTTACAGCCATTATATTGTATCCTCCTTTAAATTTATCAAGTGTTTTTATTTTCATATACATATTTAGAAATATAACTAATCCATTATAACTTATAATTCATAAAAAATCTAGTGGTAAAAAATAAGATAGATTTTTATAATGTAGATATAGTTACTGTTCACTCACAAGCTTGACACTTGCTATCAAGCTATGTGCCAAGAATCCAGCCTTTTGCTGAAGGCGAATTATAATAGGCTGGATTTTGTTACTGTTTGCACCGCAGGTGTGAACAGTAACTATATATGAATGTATTATGTAATGCTAGAATTTATTGACAAGTTAGTAGCTTTTTAATATTATATTTATCGGAATGTAGTAATATAGGAGTGTGTTTATTAATGGGAGATGTGGAATAATTAGGTATTTTAGAAAAATAATTATGTAATATTTTACCATGTAATGAGGGAGAGCTGTTTTTGGAGTTAAATTTATGAGTTGTGTTACTGTTCACTCACAAGCTTGACACTTGCTGTCAAGCTATGTGCCCAAATGTAAAACAGCCAAGAATCCAGCCTTTCGCCGAAGGCGAATAATAAATAGGCTGGATTCCGTTACAGTTTGCACCGTAGGTGTGAACTGTAACCGAGTTGTGTTTATTTTATGAAAAGTTAGGATAAATATTGATTTATGGAAAAACTATTATTATAATAACAATGTTGACTAGAAATAGATTAAACATTACCTATTTATATATCTTGAACCGATAAAAAGAATAGACATGTTCTTTATAAGGGTATAATATCTTACAAAGAGGAGGAATTATGAATAACGAAAACAATCAAAATGGATCGAATCAAAATAAGGATTCTAATAATAAGACAAATAAAAATGGTATGATTGCAATTATCATTGCTACACTTTTTGTCTTTATATTTGTCTGCTGGATTCGTGAACAAGTAGAAAGAACCACAAAGCAGGAAATTACCTATGATGCATTTTTGGATATGCTGAATGAAAATAAAGTAGAAAGTGTGGAATTTTCTGGTAATAAGATAATGATAAAGCCAAAGGTAAGTGAAACAGAGAAACCACTTTATGTTATTACTTATTATACAGGATATATCAATGATGATAGTTTGGTAGAAAAATTAAATAAAGCAGATGTAAAATATCAAAGTGTGGTAGAAGATAGCGGTAGTGGTATATTGGAATTTTTTATGTGGAATGTTTTTCCGTTTGCACTGATATTTGGCAGTATGTGGTTTTTGTTCCGTCCAATGTTTAAAGGTGGCGGTATGATGGGTGTTGGAAAGAGTAATGCCAAGGTTTATGTAGAGAAGGAAACTGGTGTAACATTTCGGGATGTGGCAGGACAAGAGGAAGCAAAAGATTCTCTGACTGAAGTAGTAGATTTTCTTCATAATCCCGGAAAATATGCAAAAATTGGAGCTAAATTACCAAAAGGTGCATTACTTGTGGGACCTCCGGGAACTGGTAAAACTCTTTTAGCAAAAGCGTTAGCTGGAGAAGCAAAGGTACCATTTTTCTCCCTATCTGGTTCTGATTTTGTAGAACTTTATGTAGGTGTGGGAGCATCCCGTGTAAGAGATTTATTTAAACAGGCACAACAAAAGGCTCCATGTATTATTTTTATTGATGAGGTGGATGCTATTGGTAAGAGCAGAGACGGACATCATGGTGGTAATGATGAAAGAGAACAGACTTTGAACCAGTTGTTGTCAGAAATGGATGGTTTTGACACTTCTAAAGGGTTGGTTGTCTTAGCCGCAACAAACCGTCCAGAGGTACTAGATAAGGCACTTTTAAGACCTGGTCGGTTTGACAGGAGAGTTATTGTAGATAAACCAGATTTAAAAGGTCGTGTTGACATTTTAAAAGTACATGCAAAAGATGTTATGATGGATGATAGTGTTGATTTAGAAGAAATCGCATTGGCAACTTCTGGTGCAGTAGGGTCAGATTTGGCAAATATGATTAACGAAGCTGCTATTATGGCAGTAAAAGATAACAGAAAGTTTGTAAGACAATCTGATCTATTTGAGGCAGTGGAAGTGGTAATTGCTGGTAAGGAAAAGAAAGACCGTATCCTTGGTAAAGATGAAAAGAAAATTGTGGCATACCATGAGGTTGGTCATGCATTAGTAACTGCTTTACAAAAAGGTTCAGAACCAGTGCAGAAGATTACTATTGTTCCCCGTACTATGGGAGCATTGGGTTATGTTATGCAGGTTCCGGAGGAAGAAAAATACCTGATGAGTAAAGATGAAATGTTGATTCGTATTACCACAAGTCTTGGTGGAAGAGCAGCAGAGAAAATTATTTTTGATTCTATTACTACTGGGGCTTCTAATGATATTGAACAGGCAACCAAGATTGCAAGAGCTATGGTTACACAGTATGGTATGTCAGATGCTTTTGGTATGATTGGTTTAGAAAGTGTGGAAAACCGTTATTTAGATGGCAGAGCTGTTATGAATTGTAGTGATGAGACGGCTACCGCAGTTGACCAGGAAGTTATGAAGATTCTAAAAGAATGTTATAATAAAGCAGAGAAACTTTTAGAAGGAAATAAAGATGTTTTAGATAAAATTGCAGAATATCTTATTCGGGAAGAAACCATTACTGGCAAAGAATTTATGAGAATTTACAGAGAGATCAAAGGAATTCCAGAAGAGGAAAAAGAGAATACTGTTGATGAGAGCGAAAAGAAAATAAGTCAGGAAGAAACAAAAGTAGATGATGCTGATGCGAAATAAGAGATAGTGTATATTGTCTGCTTTGTAAAAAGGCTGTTGTAAATAAAAAAACAACAGCCTTTTTATGCAATCTTGAATAAATGGATACCAGAACATTCCAGTTCGGGCAAAATATAAATGGCATGATGAAATATAACCAAATAATGGAATTAGTGAGGAATACAGATGTTTAATTTAGACGAAGAATTGAAAAAATTACCAAGTAAGCCTGGAGTCTATTTGATGCATGATAAAAATGACCAGATTATTTATGTAGGAAAGGCGATTAGTCTGAAAAATAGAGTTAGGCAGTATTTTCAGCAGAGCAGGAAAGTTACTCCTAAAATTGAAAGAATGATAAAAAATATTGCATATTTTGAGTATATTGTAACAGATTCTGAGTTAGAAGCATTGGTATTAGAATGTAATTTGATAAAAGAACATAATCCTAAATATAATACTATGCTCAAAGATGATAAGGCATATCCCTTTATTAAAGCAACAATTGGTGAAATGTATCCTAGGTTGCTTACGGTACATCAGATGAAAAAATCAGGAAGAAAAAAGTCGGATAAGGTGAAATATTTTGGACCATATACTAGTGTAGGTGCAATGAAAGATGTATTGGAATTACTTCGGAAAATTTATTTTATGCGAACCTGCAACCGGAATTTGCCTAAAGATATCGGGAAAGAGAGACCTTGTTTGTATTATCAGATTAAGCAGTGTAAAGCCCCATGTCAGGGCTATATCAGTGAAGAAGAGTATCGGGAGAATTTTTCCAAAGCCTTGGAATTTCTGGATGGAAATTATGCTGGGGTAGAAAAAATGCTTACAGAGAAAATGCAGGAGGCATCAGAAAGATTAGCATTTGAAGAAGCAATGGAGTACCGTGATTTGTTACAAAGCATTAAGCAGATGTCAGAAAAACAAAAGATTACCAGTTATGGTATGGAGGACAGAGATATTATTGCTATGGCAAGAACAAAGGAAGATGCTGTAGTACAGGTGTTTTTTATACGAAATGGAAGGATGATTGGAAGAGAGCATTTTTATTTTGAAGATATTGAAAAAGAGGAAAATAATGAAATTATCACAGCGTTTATAAAACAGTTTTATGCAGGGACTCCATTTATACCCAAAGAGATTTTTTTGCAGGAACACTTAGAGGAGCAGGAGATAATTGAAAAATGGCTGACAGAAAAAAGAGGGCAGAAAGTATCTATTATAATTCCTCAAAAGGGGCAGAAAGAGCGATTAGTGGAACTTGCCCAAACAAATGCAAGTATGGTGTTGCAAAAAGATAAAGATAAAATGAAAAGAGATAAGGAACGTACTACTGGAGCTATGCAGGAAATTGCAAATATTCTTGGTCTTTCCAAGATTTACAGAGTAGAATCTTATGATATTTCCAATATTAGCGGATTTCAATCAGTGGGGTCTATGGTAGTTTTTGAAGGTGGAAAGCCAAAAAAGAATAATTATCGTAAATTTAAGATTAAATCTATTGAGGGAGCAGATGACTATGGAAGTATGAGAGAGGTTCTCACAAGAAGATTTGCCCATGGATTAAGAGAACAGGAAGAGGGAGGAAGTGGAAAATTTGACCGTTTTCCTGATTTAATTTTGATGGATGGAGGAAAAGGGCAGGTAAATATTGCTTTGGAAGTGCTTGAACAGTTTGGTCTGGACATTCCTGTTTGTGGAATGGTAAAGGATAATCATCATAGAACAAGGGGATTATATTTTCATAACCAGGAATTAGAGATTTCTTCCAGGAGTGAGGGATTTCATTTAATAACCAGAATTCAGGATGAAACCCACCGGTTTGCCATAGAATATCATAGGCTTCTTAGGGGAAAGAACCAAGTACATTCTGTTTTAGAGGATATTCCTAATGTGGGAGAGAAAAGAAGAAAGGCATTATTGCATAATTTTCAAAGTATTGAGGAAATTAAGGCAGCTTCAAAGGAAGAATTAAAAAAGATACCTGAATTAAATCAGGCAGCAGTAGAAAGTATCTACCAGTTTTTTCATAGGGAATTGATTGAAAAGGATAAGGATTCATGATAAAATGGGTACAGAGAAGACAGAAAAGTTAGATAAGGAGGAATCAAAAAAGATATGGCAGATTATAGTGTAGAGTTAATACAATTGATTGATACTATGAAGTTAGAGAATTGTACGCCTGAGGTGAATGTGGCAGATATTAAAATTACCCAGAATGATATTAACCGATCAGCGTTACAGCTTACAGGTTTTTTTGATTATTTTGACAGTGATCGTATTCAGGTAATTGGACAAGTGGAATACACCTATATGGAGAAGATAGGTGGAGAAAAGTCTAAAGAAATGTTAAAAAAAATTATGGAGCATAAAGTGCCATGTATTGTATTTTGCAGAAGTTTGGATATAAAAGAAGAATTTTTGGAGATGGCAAGGGAATATCAAGTACCGATTCTTCGTACTGCAAAGACAACCTCTGGCTTTGTTGCAGAAGTAATCCGCTGGCTGAATGTGGAACTTGCTCCACGAATGACAGTACATGGTGTACTTGTGGATGTATATGGTGAGGGCTTGCTGATTATGGGAGAGAGTGGTATAGGTAAGAGTGAGGCTGCTCTGGAATTAATTAAGCGGGGACATCGTTTAGTATCCGATGATGTGGTAGAACTTAAAAGAGTAAGTGACATTACTTTGATTGGTACAGCTCCAGATATTACCAGACATTTTATTGAACTCCGTGGTATTGGTATTTTGGATGTAAAGAATCTGTTTGGTGTGGAAAGTGTAAAAGATACCCAATCCATAGATTTGGTTATTAAATTAGAGGAATGGAACAAAGAACAGGAATACGACAGATTGGGACTGGAAGAGGAGTATACAGAATTTCTCGGAAACAAAGTAGTTTGTCACTCTATACCGATTCGTCCCGGCAGAAATCTTGCTGTAATATGTGAAGCTGCTGCTGTAAATTATCGTCAAAAGAAAATGGGATATAATGCTGCACAGGAATTATATAATCGTGTAACCAATAATATTATGAATAAAGAATAAAATGGGACAACATAGAGACATGATTATTTTATGAATATTTAAGGATAAACCATAAAAGATTCTGGTAATATAAAGTACATAAGAGACAACGATTTTTAAGAGAGTTGCAAAAATATGGTAACAGTTCAGCCGGGTAAAAGTATATGTGCAAATTGCACGATTGAGCTTGCTCATAGAGGGCAATTTGTGCATATACTTTTATGTGCTTAACGCCATTCATGAATAAAGTGTCCAGCCAAAAAGAATATTTTTAGCTAATTTGTATATTCTGGCACTTTATGAATGAACCTGGCTGAACTTTTACAAAATATGGAAGAAATAGAAAGGACTGTATACTTGCAGGAAGGTAAGAAATTATGGGAAAATATTGTATAGGTGTAGATGTAGGAGGAACAACAGTAAAAATTGGTTTATTTACAGACCAAGGAGAACTAAAAGATAAGTGGGAAATTGTCACAAGAAAAGAAGAGGGAGGAAGTTATATTTTAAGTGATATCGCAGCATCAATTGAAGAAAAACTTGTGGCAGAAAATATTGAAAAAACAAATGTAGTTGGAATTGGCATTGGAATTCCTGGACCAATTACTGCAGATGGAACTGTATTAAAATGTGTCAACCTTGGATGGGGAGTTTTTAATGTTGCAGAGGAAGTGAAGAAACTTGTTGGAATAGACAATGTAAAAGTTGGAAATGACGCAAATGTTGCAGCCTTAGGAGAAATGTGGCAAGGTGGAGGAAAAGGTTATCAGAATATGGTAATGATTACTCTTGGAACAGGTGTAGGTGGTGGAATTATTATTGATGGAGATATTCTGACAGGTAGTAAAGGTGCTGCTGGTGAAATCGGACATATCAGTGTCAATTTTACAGAGGAAGATACTTGTAACTGCGGAAAACGCGGATGTCTGGAACAATTTGCCTCTGCAACAGGTATCGTGAAGGAAGCAAAGAGAATGTTGCTGGTTTCTGATAAACCTTCAAAGCTTAGAGACCTTCAGTATTTGTCAGCAAAGACAATTTTTGATGCAGCAAAAGAGGGAGATGAACTGGCAAATGATTTAGTAGACCAGCTGGCAAAATATCTTGGTATTGCGGCATCACATATAGCAGCAGTCATCGATCCAGAGGCATTTGTAATTGGTGGAGGTGTTTCAAAGGCAGGAAGAATTTTAACCAATAGAATTAAAGAAAATTATGAAAAAAATGTTATGTTTGCACTTCGGAATAAAGAATTTAAGTTAGCAGAACTTGGAAATGATGCAGGAATTTATGGATGTGCAAAAATGGTATTAAACTAAGACTGTTCATGATTGAAAATAGGGCAATGGATTTATAAGAGACTTTTGTTATGCCGTAATATAGGATGTGAATAAAAAAGGATGGAAATATTGTCCAAGACTCCACTGGTGTGAATGATTCCGGTGGAGTTTGTTATGTTAGTAAAGTGTAAGTAAAAGATTAATGATATAGGTGGAAGATTATGAATAATGATTTTAGAAAAGAAATGGAGCATATTTTAGGAGAAAACCAGGTAAAGGTTGGGGAATCTTTATCTAAACATACTACCTTTAAAATGGGGGGAGAGGCAGATTATTTTGTAATACCACAATCACCAGAAGAAATTGTAGAGCTGGTAAATCTTTGTAATAAAGAGAAAGTACCTTTTTACATTCTTGGAAATGGCAGTAATATTTTAGTTGGAGATAAAGGTTATCGAGGTGTGATTATTCAAATTGGAAAAGGAATGGAAAAAATAGAATTTGGTGAAACCATAGAAGGACAGACAAGAGTATTGGCAGGTGCAGGAGTTTCTCTTGCAAAACTGGCGAAAATGGTAGCAGGAAAAGGGTTGACAGGATTTGAATTTGCCAGTGGAATTCCGGGAACATTAGGTGGTGCCATTACCATGAATGCAGGAGCTTATGGAGGAGAAATCAAAGATTGTATTCTTTGGGCAAAGGTTATTGATAAACAAGGGCAAATTCACATCATAGAAAATAAAGATTTGGAGTTGGGATATCGAACCAGTGTAATACAAAAGGATGGTTATATTGTAGTAGAAGCAGAATTTACTTTTGCATCCGGAGTAATAGAAGAAATTGAAAAGAAAATGACCGATTTAAATCGTCAGAGAGTGGAAAAACAGCCACTAAATTATCCAAGTGCAGGAAGTACATTTAAACGTCCTGAAGGATATTTTGCAGGAAAACTGATTATGGATGCAGGGTTGGCTGGATATCGAGTTGGAGATATTATGGTTTCTACAAAACATTGTGGTTTTGTTGTTAATGTTGGAGCAGGAACAGCAAAAGATGCCAGACAGCTTATAGAAGATGTATCCCGTATTGTATATGAGAAATTCCAAGTGAAATTAGAACCTGAGGTTCGCTTTTTGGGAGAGTTTTAACTTTTGTATATACAATCATCTATACATCCTTTAGGCAATTGCGAAACTCAATTTACTCATAGAGTTTTTGTGCAATGTTCACATATCAACGCAAGGCACGTTTTCACTGCTCTCAACCGTAACGGTATATAATTGAATGAAAGTGTCAGTTACTACACACTGCGTGTTTTCGTAACCGCCTGCTATGTATTCGCATTCCGAGCTAACGCTCTACATGCTCATACACATCAGGTTCTACGATAAACATAACTTGTTTTTTGTGCAAGCACAAGCCAAGTTATGTTTATCGATAACACTTTCATAGTAAGTACCGACGGTCTCGAAAGCACCCAGCTTTGATATGTAAATCTGCACAAAATAATTTAAGTTAATGAGAGTTTCGCAATTACTTAATACATCCTTACATGAAAGGAGAAGATTACTATGCGTTTTGTAATTGTAACTGGAATATCTGGTGCTGGTAAGAATACAGTATTGAAAATGCTGGAGGATGCAGAGTATTTTTGTGTGGATAATTTACCAATCCAGTTAATTCCTAAAATGGCACAAATAGCAGTAGTAGAGTCAAGAAATATTTCAAAGGTGGCATTAGGAGTAGATATTCGTAGTGGCGATGGGTTAAAAAATCTAACAGAGATTTTAGAACAGATAGATGATATGCAGTTTGATTACGAAATCTTGTTTTTAGAATGTGCCACAGAAGTATTAATTAAAAGATATAAAGAAACCAGACATACTCATCCTCTGGCTGGAAAAGGCAGAGTAGAGGAGGCCATTGAGGAAGAGAGAAGAAGAACAAAGTTTTTAAAAGAAAGATCAAAATATATTATTGATACTTCCCAATTATTGGTAAGAGATTTAAAAACACAAATTGATAAGATTTTTGTCGATAATGACCAATTTGATAATTTTTATTTAACTATTTTATCCTTTGGATTCAAATATGGGGTGCCAGTAGATTCTGACTTGGTATTTGATGTACGTTTTTTGCCGAATCCATACTATATTCCAGAGTTAAGACCAAAAAGTGGAAGAGATAAAGAAGTTTATGATTATGTTATGGCAAGTAGAGAAGCACGGATTTTTTTAGATAAATTGGAGGATATGTTAGATTTTTTAATTCCTAATTATATTGTGGAAGGAAAAAATCAATTGGTAGTGAGTATAGGTTGTACAGGTGGTAAACATCGTTCTGTAACTTTGGCAAATGCTATTACAAAGAGAATGGCAGGCAGGAAGTTTGGCATGAAAGTGGAACACAGGGATGTGGAGAAGGGTTAGGTAGAAATGTCATTTTCAAGAGAGATTAAAGAAGAATTGTCAAAACATATACCAACAGGCAGACATTGTCAAATTGCTGAGATTGCTGCAATTATCAGCTTATGTGGTAAAATTTCTGTAAATGAAAAGGAACAGCATTTCATTAAAATTGTAACAGAAAACTTGACAGTTGCCAGAAAATACTTTATGTTAATAAAGGAAGCCTTTCAAGGGGACATTCAGATTCAGGTTAGAAGGAATCGTTACTTAAAAAGAAATCGTTCCTATGCATTGATTATTAGGGATAGCCAGATGTCTATGAGGATATTAAAAGCGACAAAGCTTATTAATCAGCAGGGAGATATTGTGGAAGAGATGTCCATTATAAGTAACCGGGTAGTACAGAATACATGTTGCAAACGAGCATTTATTCGTGGTGCTTTTCTTGCTGCCGGTTCTATGAGTGACCCAGAAAAGACATACCATTTTGAGATAATAACAACAACAGAAGAGAAAGCAGCACAGTTAAGAGATATGATTCGCTTTTTTGATGTAGATGCAAAGATTGTAAAACGCAAGAAGTATTTTGTGGTATATGTAAAAGATGGCTCACAAATTGTTGATGTACTTAATATTATGGAAGCACATAAAGCACTTATGAACTTGGAGAATGTGCGTATTTTAAAAGAGATGCGTAACTCTATTAACCGACAAGTGAACTGCGAGGCAGCCAATATTAGCAAAACAGTGACTGCCGCAAGTAAACAATTAGAGGATATTTTATATATTCAAAATACTGTAGGATTTGGTGATTTATCTCCCGGATTGAAAGAAATAGCAAAATTAAGGATGGAACAACCAGATGCATCCCTTAAGGAATTGGGAAGTATGCTGAGTACTCCTATAGGCAAGTCGGGCGTGAATCATAGATTAAGAAAGCTTAGCATTATAGCAGATAGTTTAAGAGAACACAAGGAGGAGAAGTAAAGATGGTAACCAAAAAAATTACAATCAAAATTCCTACTGGATTAGAAGCAAGACCAGTCGCATTATTAGTTCAGGTGGCGAGCAGATACGAAAGCAGCGTATTTGTTGAGTGCGAAGATAAAAAGGTAAATGCCAAAAGTATAATGGGCATGATGAGTCTGGGAATAGCAGCGGGAGAAGAGGTTACAGTTACCGCCAATGGAAAAGATGAAGAAGAAGCAATTGAAAATATTGAAAAGTATTTAAGTAGTAAGGAATAAATAGATAATAAGCAAAGCGGCTGTAGATCTTGCAGTCGCTTTTGTCACTTTATGGGAGGAAAGCTATGGAATTTACACATTTGCATGTACATACAGAATATAGTTTATTAGATGGTTCCAGTAAAATTCAGGAATTAGTTACAGAAACAAAAAAATTAGGAATGGATAGTATTGCAATTACAGATCATGGTGTTATGTATGGTGTAATTGATTTTTATAAAGCGGCAAAAAAAGCAGGTGTCAAACCAATTATTGGATGTGAAGTTTATGTTGCACCAGGCAGCCGGTTTGATAGAGAAGCAAACAGTGGAGAAGAGAGATATCATCATTTGGTTTTATTGGCAGAAAATAATGTGGGATATTCTAATTTGATGAAAATTGTGTCCAAAGGTTTTACAGAAGGATTTTATTATAAACCAAGGGTAGATTATGAGGTTTTACAACAATATCATGAGGGTATAATTGCTCTTAGTGCATGTCTTGCTGGTGTTGTTGCAGTAAATTTGACCAGGGGATTTTACGAAGAAGCTAAGAAAGAGGCTCTCCGGCTAGAGGAAATTTTTGGAAAAGGGAATTTCTTTCTTGAGTTACAAGATCATGGAATCGCCGCACAGCAGACAGTCAATCAGGGATTGGTGCGGATGCATAAAGAGACAGGAATTGACTTGGTTGCTACCAATGATATACATTATATTCATGCAGAAGATCAACAGGCACATGATATACTGCTTTGTATTCAAACCCAGAAAAAAGTAACCGATGAAAATCGTATGCGGTATGAAGGCGGACAATTCTATCTAAAAACTCCAGAAGAAATGGCTACACTATTTCCTTATGCTCTTGAAGCTCTTGAAAATACCCATAAAATTGCAGAGCGTTGTAATGTAGAAATTACTTTTGGAGAATATAAGTTACCTCAATATGATGTACCAGAAGGATATACTGCTTGGGAATATTTGCAAAAAATATGTCAAGAAGGTTTAATCCGCAGATATGGAGATCCTTCAAAAGAATTGCAGGATAGATTGCAATATGAATTGGATACAATACATGGGATGGGATTTGTAGAGTATTTTTTGATAGTTTGGGATTTTATTAAATATGCAAAAGATCATGACAT
Source organism: uncultured Clostridiaceae bacterium (assembly GCA_947177415.1). Taxonomy (GTDB): domain Bacteria; phylum Bacillota; class Clostridia; order Lachnospirales; family Lachnospiraceae; genus CAG-411. The sequence continues at coordinate 8,290 of CAMWUK010000082.1, read as the reverse complement.
TCCAGTAGGTCCGGGACGAGGATCTGCGGCAGGAAGTATTGTTGCATATTCGTTGGAAATTACGAATATTGACCCGATTAAATATAACTTGCTGTTTGAGCGGTTTTTAAATCCGGAACGTCTAACTATGCCGGATATTGATATTGATTTTTGCTATGAAAAAAGGCAGAAGGTCATTGATTATGTAGTAGAAAAATATGGTCATGAAAAGGTTGCCCAAATTGTGACCTTTGGTACTTTAGCAGCAAAAATGGTAATCAGGGATGTAGGACGGGCATTGGATTTACCATATAGCTATGTGGACAGCATTGCCAAAATGATTCCAACAGAACCTGGAATAACAATAGAAAAAGCATTAAAGTCAAATCCCGAATTAAAAACATTGTATGAATCTGATGAACAGGCAAAATTTCTAATTGATATTTCTATGCGTCTGGAAGGTTTGCCGCGCCATACTTCCATGCATGCTGCAGGTGTAGTAATCAGTAAAGAGGCAGTAGAAGAGTATGTACCATTGTCAAAGGCAGCAGATGATAAAATTACTACACAGTTTACCATGACAACCCTAGAGGAATTAGGGCTTTTAAAAATGGATTTTCTTGGACTTCGTACATTAACTGTAATACAGGATGCAGTCAACCAGATAAATAAGAGACTGAATAGTTTAGATAAAGAATCTGAGATTTATAAAAATGCATCAAAATTACATGGTGTACCTCTGGATATTGATAAAATTGATATGGCAGATGAAAAAATTTATCAGTTGATCAGCTCTGGAAAAACAGAAGGGATTTTTCAGTTAGAAAGTGCAGGAATGAAGAGCTTTATGAAGGAGTTAAAACCGGAAAGCCTGGAAGATGTTATAGCTGGAATATCATTGTATCGTCCGGGCCCTATGGATTTTATTCCTAAATATATTAAGGGTAAAAATAACAAAAATAGCGTAACCTATGATTGTAAAGAGTTAGAGCCTATTTTGGAGCCAACTTATGGGTGTATTGTGTATCAGGAACAGGTTATGCAGATTGTCCGGGAGTTAGCAGGATACAGCTATGGACGCAGCGATTTGGTTCGCCGTGCAATGTCGAAAAAGAAAGCAGATGTTATGGAAAAAGAGCGGCAGAACTTCGTCTATGGTAATGAGGAAGAAGGCGTAAAAGGATGCATGGCAAATGGGATATCCAAAGAAGTTGCCAATAAGATTTTTGATGAAATGATAGACTTTGCTAAGTATGCTTTTAACAAATCCCATGCAGCTTGTTATGCAGTAGTTGCTTATCAGACAGCCTTTTTAAAACATTATTATCCAGTGGAGTTTATGGCTGCTTTAATGACTTCTGTACTGGAAAACAGCACCAAGGTATCCGAATATATTATGCATTGCAGAAAAATGGAAATTGAAATTTTACCACCTGATGTAAACACAGGAGTAGGAAAGTTTTCTGTTGATTATGGAAGTGGAAAAGATGAAGCAAAGATACGTTATGGTTTATCTGCTATAAAGGGACTTGGAAGACCGATTATTGATGCCATTGTCCGGGAACGGGAGGCTCAAGGGGCATATCTTGATATGAAAGATTTTGCTATGCGGTTGTCTGGAAAAGAAGTAAATAAACGAACTATGGAGAATTTTATCAAGGCTGGAGCTTTTGATGGAATGAAAGGAAACAGAAATCAGAAAATGCACATATACTCCCAGATTATAGATGAAGTGAACAGAGAGAAGAAAGATAATATTGCAGGGCAGATGTCATTGTTTGATTTTGTGGATGAAGCTCAGAAAGAAGAGTTTTCTATTCATTTACCAAATCTTCCAGAATATGAAAAGGATGATTTGCTGGCAATGGAAAAGGATGTTTTAGGAATTTATGTTAGTGGGCATCCTTTAGAAGAGTTTTTAGATTTAATGGAGAAGCACGTAACAGACCATACCACAGATTTCTCTTTATCTGAGGAGTCAGATAAACCAAATGTGGAAGATGAAGCCAAAACAATTGTAGGTGGAATGATTACCTCTATAACTTCTAAGATAACGAAAACGAATCAGATGATGGCATTTTTTACCATAGAGGATTTGTATGGAACAGTGGAAGTTGTAGCATTTCCAAGAGATTATGAAAAAAATCGTTCCATGTTATTACAAGATAAAAAGGTTTTTGTGGTAGGAAAGGTAAAAACAGAGGCTGACCGTGCTGCAAAAATATTTTTGAACCGTATTATTCCATTTGATGAAATGCCAAAAGAATTGTGGATTAAATTTGAGAATATAGAAGGATTCCAGAAAATGGAAGAAAAGCTGGAAAGAGATTTATTTTCACAAAAAGGAAACTGCTTAGTGAACATTTATTGTGTTCAGGAAAAGGCGAAAAAAAGCTATGGAAAAACAAAAGGAATTTATCTTAGTGAAGAGATTTTAAAAAATCTGGAGGAGGAATATGGCACAGAAAACGTGAGGGTTGTAGAAAAAAGTATTGAAAAGTTGTAAAAAAGGAATTACAATATAATGGAATGTATTGAAAAATTTTACGGATAGAATGTTGGAGGTCAAAAGAATGGCAAAAGAAATAAAAACAATAGGAGTTTTAACAAGTGGTGGAGATGCACCTGGAATGAATGCAGCAATCCGTTCTGTAGTCAGAACAGCATTAGCAAGAGGTTTAAACGTAAAGGGAATTAGAAGAGGATATGCCGGTTTGTTGGATGAGGATATTGAAGACATGGATACAAAGAGTGTGGCGGATATCCTGCAAAGAGGTGGTACTATTTTATATACTGCCCGTTGTTTAGAGTTTAAAGAGCTAGAAGTACAAAAAAGAGGTGCTGAGATTTTAAAGAAACATGGTATTGATGGACTGGTTGTAATTGGTGGAGACGGATCTTTCATGGGTGCAAGTAAGCTTGCAAATCTTGGAATTAATACCATTGGTGTACCTGGAACTATTGATTTGGATATTGCATGTACAGAATACACAATTGGATTTGATACTGCTGTTAATACTGCTATGGAAGCGATTGATAAGGTTCGTGATACCTCTACCTCCCATGAAAGATGTAGTATTATTGAGGTTATGGGAAGACGTGCCGGTTATATTGCCTTGTGGTGTGGTATTGCCAATGGTGCAGAAGATATTCTTATGGTTGAAAAATATGATGGAGATGAACAAAGTATCATAGACAATATTATGGATAAGAAGAAGTTGGGTAAGAAGCATCATATTATTATCAATGCAGAAGGTGTTGGAGATTCTTATGGAATGGCTGAGAGAATTGAAAAGGCTACAGGAATTGAAACAAGAGCAACTATCATTGGTCATATCCAACGTGGCGGAAATCCAACTTGCCGGGACAGAGTATATGCTTCTGCAATGGGGGCAAAAGCTGTAGATTTGTTGTGTGAAGGTGCTACAAACAGAGTAGTGGGTTACCGTGATGGAGAGTTTGTAGATTATGATATTCAGGATGCTTTGCAGATGAATAAAGGAATTGACGAATATATGTATGACATTTCCAAAAGATTGTCAAGACAATAATGAAAATAAAAAGGAGCTGTATTGGACAGTTCCTTTTTATTATGAAAGCACATAGACAATTGCGAAACTCAATTTACTCTCCCTGTTTTTGTGCAAAGTTCACATATCAACGCAAGACACGTTCTCACTGCTCTCAACCGTAGCGGTACATAAGGTGCTAAAACACAGCACCTAAGTACCGACGGTTTCGAAAGCATCTTGCTTATGATATGTAAATCTGCACAAAAAAATTTAAGTTAATGAGAGTTTCGTAATTACCTAATGAAAGCACATAGTGCAGAGTGACTGACACTTTCAAAACATATTATTCATAAAACAGGAGGAAATATAATATGTTGATTTCAAAGTTTGATACAAATGAAATAGAAAAAAAGATAGAAGAATTTGAAAATAAGTTACAAATTTCTTTACCAGAGGAATATGTAAAATTCATGACAAAATATAATGGCGGAAAGACACCAGAAACCAAATTTCGCATCAGTAAAGTGAACCATAAAATATCATCCGATGTAAACGGTTTTTACGGAATGGGACAAGTTGATGAAGATTATAGTTTTGACAGGTTGATGAATAACCAATTATTGGAGGAGTTTATAGAGGATGGAATGATACCCATTGCAACAAATGTATGGGGAGATTACATTACTATGGGTATCGCAAAAAAACAATATGGAAAAATATTTTTCTTATATCATGACAGAAAAAAGAAATATTTATCCTTGTGTAAAGATTTAAATGAATTTATTAGTAAATGTAAAGGTGAAAAAATAGGACATATAAGAACGATTGAAGAAAGAAAACAAAATATGATTGAAAATGGATATGGAGATATGATTACAGAAGAATCCATAAAAGGCTGGCAGGAAGAAATAGATTGGTATGCAGGGATTCATCAGGAAGAAGTAGTATTTTAGACACATCAAGGTTTATAATAGATATAACCGTTGGTCTTTGTGTATGCACAAACCAATGGTTATATCTATCAATAACACTTTTAAAGTAGAATAAATAGATTAATCAGAGATTTCAGATGAGTCATCATAATCCTCGGAATCTTCATCTTCAGAAACGGTTTTGCTTTCACTTGCATTAAGAGTTACATATTCTCTGGTATCAGATGCGGTTTCTGTAAAATCCTCATCATCAAAGTCAAAATCATCATAATCAGAATCATCCTCAAAATCATCAAATTCATTATTAGCTATAAATTTTTGATATAACCAATACAAACCGGCTACAAAGCCTGAAATAGCAAGTAGCTTACAGAAAAAACTGCATATTTTTTTCATGATAGAATCACTCCTTTATAGAATAGTATGCTACAGATGAAATTATTATAAAACTTTTTTCTGCAAAAGAAAAGTTTTATTTTGCGAAAAATGTAAAAAATTACTTGAAAAAAAATAAGTTTCGGGTTATTATCAGAATATGTGTGTTTTATATACATTTAGTTTTGCTTATAGATTGACTTAAAAAAGTAGTAAGAAGATGTAAAGATTAATTTTATGCGGGGAGGAAACGCGATATGGCAGGAAGAACTACAAAGAAAACAGAAAATGTGGAAGCAGTAACAGTTGAAGAGAAGTCTGCTCCAGAAAAAAAGAACACAACAAGAAAGACAAAAGAAACAGCACCTGAAGAGAAAAAAACCACAACAAAGAGCAAAACTACAACAAGAAAAGCTTCGGCAGAGAAGAAGACAACAAAAACAGCAACAACAAAGAAAGCTGCTGCAGAAAAAAAAGCGGAAACAACAGAACAGAAAGAGACAAAAAGAAAGACAACAACAAAGAAAGTGGATAAAAATGTTGTTTTCGAGTTCCATGGTGTACAGACTCAAATTAATATTGAGGATTACGAAAATAAAGTTAAGGATATGTGGTTGAATGAATGGAACCGGTTGGCAAAAGATTTAAAGGCAATTGATTTGTATATTAAACCAGAAGATGGTAAAGTGTACTTTGTAATTAATGGTACAGAACATGGAGCAATTGATTTGTAAGAATACACACTAATAAAAAAATGTGGAATTTTTAAAATTCTGCATTTTTTTTGTAGCTTTTTTGTGTTTCCATCTGTATTTATTATGAAAGCGGGTAACTGTTCATGGTTCTGAACAGTTATGATTTGCTTTAGAATAGCTTGTTGGGGAGGATAGAAAAATATAAAAAGCATGTCAGAACAATAACAGAGTTTTGTTACTGTTCACACCTATGGTGCAAACAGTAACGGAATCCAGCCTATTTATTATTCGCCATCGGCGAAAGGCTGGATTCTTCACTGCCACTACTTGTTCTTACATACTTTGCAGCAAGTGCAAAGTACTACCTGTGAACAATAACAGAGTTTTAACAGAAAAGGAAAGAAATATGGACTTTGTATTGAAAAAAAAGGAAATTATATTATAATATAGTATGGCTATAAAATATAAACAAAGGAAAGAAAGAGAGTATACATGAGAAAATTATCTAATATATTATTTATTGCCGGATTACTTAGTTATTTATATACAATTATTATAATCTATTATGTAGGGCAAAAACTATCATTGTGGTGGATATGGTTGGTGGCAGGTACGTTTTTTTTATTCATTGCAATGGCAATTAAGTATACAATTAGATATAATATAACATATCCTTTAGGTACTAAAATAGGAATAGGAATTTTTGTCACCATTTGTAGTTTAATTTTTGCAGTAGTTTTCGGTAATATTTTATATTATGGGCAGAATAAGAAAGTAGAAAATGCAAATTATTTGATTGTATTGGGTGCTAAAGTAAATGGAACAACAGTCTCAAGGGCTTTACGATATCGGTTAGATGAGGCTGTAGACTATATGTTAGAGTATCCTGAAACAAAGGCAATAGTATCAGGAGGACAAGGAAATGGAGAAGATATATCAGAAGCGGAAGCTATGTACCAGTACATGGTCACAAAAGGAATAGACGCAGAGAGAATCTTAAAGGAGGATACTTCTACAAACACTAAGGAGAATATTAAGAATTCTATTGCACTCATGGAGAAAAATAAGGGAAGTACCTTGATTGTAACAAATAGTTTTCATGTGTATAGAGCTATGGAGATAGGGAAAAAACAAGGAATAGAGAATCTGGGAAGTTTATCTGCACCTACAGATAAAATCTTATGGATACATTATCATGTCAGAGAAGTTTTGGCTGTGATAAAATATAAACTTTTTGGGGACATATAGAAAGAACTGTTTAAAAAGAATGGCTGATAAGGAATTCTGATAGGATAAAAGCATAAAAGGAAAGGAAATTATATTATGAGTTTACGAAAAGGAAATAATGATAACGGAAGAAAGATATCTTCAAGGAATAAAATAAATTTAGGAGAGGAGAGGAACCAGCAGGACAGATATGACAGTTTAGATTTTGATGATTCTGAGGAATTCGAGGCATATTTGTCCCACTCTGTTTCCGAAGTGACAGATGACAGTGTACCAGATCTGGAAGAAGAGTATGAAGATTGGGGAAATGGAGGAAATGGAGGAAATAAAAAGAATAAATGGAGCGTGAAAAAGAAAGTCTTAGTGGCATTAGGTACAACTGTTGGTGCAGTGACTTTATTATGTGTTATCTTTGTTAGTTATGCATTGTTCCGTATTAATTATTTAGATAAAACGGAAATGGCACAGACAGATTTAACAAAAGAAGAACTTGATGCACAACAAACATTGCCGCCAAGAACAGACGAACAAGTCAAATTAGATGAACAAGTGATTAATATTCTTCTAATTGGAGAAGAAAAAATTGGTAGTGGAAATGCAGACGGTAGATCAGATAGTATGATGATTGCAAGTTTGAATACAGAAAATAAGACGCTGAAATTAGTTTCTATTATGAGGGATTGTTATGTTTCTATTCCTGGATACAAGGATAACAAATTGAATGCTGCATTTTCCCACGGTGGAGGAGAGTTACTTGCAAGTACAATTGAACGGGACTTTGGAATACAATTGGATGGTTATGTCCGTGTAAATTTTGCCGGATTCCGAAAATTAATTGATGCATTAGGTGGTGTGGAAATTGAACTTACAGAAGTAGAGGCACAATATCTGAATACAACCAATTATATCAGTGATAAAAGTCAAAGAAATGTAGTTCCAGGCAAGCAGATTGCTACAGGAACACAGGCACTTGGATACTGCCGTGTAAGAAAAAGAGCAGCAATTAATGGAGAAAATGATGACTTTGGTAGAACATACCGGCAAAGAGCAGTACTTTCACAAGTATATGCAAAGATTAAAGATTTAAATGTAGTAGATATTGTAAGCCTTGTGAATCAATTGTTACCGTATGTTTCAACCAATATTAAAAAAATGGATATTTTAAATTATGCAAAGGCTGTTTTACAAATGGGAATTCCTGAGATTGAGCAAAAGAGAATACCTATAGATGGAGCTTATACAGAACAGAAATTGTACTGTGGGTCTTCTTTGGTATTGAATTGGGATACAAACAACCGGGAATTATGGAACTTTATTTATGGTGATGGTGTAGGGGATATTACTACCATTCATCCGCAATCTGTGATACCAGTGATTACAAAGAATCCAACGTCACGAACCTATGCACCAATAGTAACGAAAGCACCTACAGTTGCTAGAACACCAGTAATAACAGCAAGGCCAGTTACACCAACAGAACCAAATAATATTCCGGATGTGCCGGAAACCAAGGTGCCAAGTACCAAAACACCAGTAGAAACCAAGGCACCGGTAGTTACTAAGGCACCAG
>CAMWUK010000081.1 GCA_947177415.1 uncultured Clostridiaceae bacterium | reverse complement strand
GTCCACATGAGGATTTTTACCAGCCATTATGGGAAATTATTAGATATTATGTATAGTCTGGAAAAATCCGAATGAGAGGTTCTGAACAGTTATGATTTCACTATAAATGAAAGTTCCTTACATGCAATAACCCCTTATCTTTTCAATATTGATAACTGTTTCTGCCTATTTTTTTGTATTTTCTTCCTTATCTTTTTTTGTATCTTTCGTATCTTTTGTATCTTTCATATCTTCCTCTGTCTCTGCTTCTTCCTTTTCTTCTGGAGCAAATTTAGCACGAACCTTCTCTTCAATTGCCTCAAATATTGCAGGATTCTCCTTTAAATACTTCTTGGCATTTTCCCTTCCCTGACCAATCTTTTCTCCTTCGTAAGCATACCAGGCACCACTTTTCACAACGATACCTTCATTTGCTGCTAAATCAAGTACATCACCAGTTCTTGAAATACCTTCTCCAAACATAATATCGAATTCTGCCTCTTTAAAAGGAGGTGCAATCTTATTCTTTACCACACGTATTCTGGTTCTATTCCCAATTGCTTCTCCGTTTTGTTTTAACGTCTCAATTCTTCTTACATCCAAACGAATAGATGAATAAAACTTCAATGCTCTACCACCTGTAGTAGTTTCAGGATTACCAAACATAACTCCTACTTTCTCACGCAATTGATTGATAAAAATTACAACACAATTAGACTTACTGATTATCGCAGTCAATTTTCTCAATGCTTGTGACATCAATCTTGCCTGTAATCCCACATGAGAATCCCCCATATCACCATCAATTTCTGCCTTTGGAACCAATGCAGCCACAGAATCCACAATTAAAATATCCACTGCCCCAGAACGTACCATAGTTTCTGTAATTTCAAGAGCCTGTTCTCCATTATCCGGTTGCGAAATATAAAGTTCATCAATATCCACTCCGATATTCCTTGCATATACAGGATCTAATGCATGTTCTGCGTCAATAAATCCAGCAATTCCGCCTCTTTTTTGTACTTCTGCAACCATATGTAGAGCAACGGTTGTCTTACCACTGGATTCTGGTCCATATACCTCAATAATTCTTCCTCTTGGCACACCTCCCATTCCCAAAGCAAGATCAAGACTTAGTGAACCTGTAGGAATAGTTTCAATCTGCATATTCACACCCTTATCTCCCAGTTTCATTACAGATCCTTTTCCATATTGTTTTTCAATCTGTACCAATGCAGATTCTAATGCTTTTAATTTATTTGTATCTTTTACCATTATATTATCTCCTTTTCTGCGAACATTTGTTCTTTCTTATCTTATAATAATATATCTTTTTGTTGTTGTCAAGATTTTCTTTTATTACTTTTTTACTTTTTTTATTTTCATTGAAATTTCTAATGAAAGCAATTGAAAAATGCTCCTATACCATACAAAACAACAAACCTTATTCATGCATTTTCCTTATTACTTTTAGCTGGTTAATATTAAATTTCTATAAACTATAGGAATACTATGCAAATGCATATTGATAATTAGAATATTAAGACAAGTGTTATTATAACATGGCTTCTATTTTTTGTAAACATTTTTTATAAAAAAGAACATATATTTGTTTTTTAACTGTAACAGTTCATATACTTTTATTCTCAATATTTACAGTTATAGCGTATATTCTGGCAAAATATGAATGACATGTCTAAATTGTTACTTTTGACTCAAACCTCATTTTCCATGGCTGATATTACAAATAAATATATTATAGCTTGGAGATACTTATTGCATTTTGATTCGTTTCCTGTGCTGGATGCATGCCACAAAGCGGCATACTTCCTATGTGCATCCATGCACATCCTTGTGGAGCAGTTATAGTAAACGCATTTATTTAATGCGTTTACTATAACCTGCTAAGCATAAGTCTGTGAATAATTTGAATTAAATGTTTCATTTAGTGATATAAGCTCTTTGGCTGTTCAATTTTAGGATTATATCCTTTCTCTTCCAACGCTTTTAAAATCTGGCTCTTATGTTCATGTCCAAAAGCTTCCATGGTAATACAAAGTTCTACTGCAGCATTTCTGTTTATGCTTACAAACTGGTTATGCTCCAACCGGATGACATTACCTTGTAATTGGGCTATTACATTTGCTACATTCACAAGTTCACCAGGTCTGTCTGGCAATTGAACAGAAACTGTAAATACTCTCCCCCTCTGAATTAACCCATGTTGTACGACCGAAGATATGGTTATTACATCCATATTTCCCCCACTCAGCACAGATACAACCTTTTTATTTTTACAATCCAAGTGATTCAAGGCAGCAACAGAAAGCAGTCCTGAATTCTCCACTACCATCTTATGATTTTCCATCATATCCAAAAATGCCACAATCAATTCATGGTCATCAATGGTGATAATATCATCAATATTTTCCTGAATATATGGGAAAATATTACTTCCTGGTGTTTTTACCGCAGTACCATCTGCAATGGTATCTACCCCTGGAAGAGACACTATTTTTCCCTGACGCAAGGATTCTTGCATACAGTTAGCACCTGCTGGTTCTACACCAATTACTTTTACATTTGGATTCAGCATTTTTGCCAGTGTAGAAACACCTGTTGCCAAACCGCCACCACCGATTGGCACTAAAATAATATCAACAGTAGGTAAATCCTTAAAAATCTCCATAGCAATGGTACCTTGCCCTGTTGCCACATCTTCATCATCAAATGGATGAATAAAAGTTGCACCATTTTCCTCAGCAAGTTTTAAGGCATGTGCACAAGCATCATCATACACATTTCCATGCAATACAACATCTGCCCCATAACTTTTTGTACGGTTTACTTTAATTAGAGGTGTTGTTGTAGGCATAACAATTGTTGCTTTAACACCATAAAGTTTTGCAGCATAAGCTACACCTTGTGCATGATTTCCAGCAGATGCCGTAATTAAACCTTTTTGACGTTCCTCTTTAGACAAAGTGCTAATTTTATAGTAAGCACCACGAACTTTATAAGCACCTGTATATTGCATATTTTCCGGTTTTAAATAAACCTTATTCTTAGAAACTTTTGAAAAATACTCACTATAAATTAATTTAGTCCGGTTAATTACTTTTTTTACAACCTCTGTTGCCTCTTCAAATTTTTCTAATGTCATCATAATAAATACCCTCTTTTCTATTCTATAAATATAGTCCTTACAGTTTATTGCTCTGTATCTTCTATATCAAATAATGCATTTACAAATGAATCTGCATCAAACCTTTGTAAATCATCAATTTTCTCACCTATACCAATATATTTTACTGGTATACCAAGTTCTCCCTGGATTGCAATTGCAATTCCACCTTTTGCTGTTCCATCCAATTTTGTAAGTATGATACCAGTAATATCCGCTACCTCACTAAATTGTTTTGCCTGTGCCAGTGCATTCTGTCCTGTAGTTCCATCTAACACAATAAAATTTTCGCGATAAGCATCTGGATATTCTCTGTCAATAATACGGTTTATCTTCTTTAATTCCTCCATAAGATTCTTTTTGTTATGAAGCCTTCCTGCTGTATCACAGAGCAAAATGTCGGTATTTCTTGCTTTTGCTGCTGTCAGGGCATCAAACACTACAGCCGCAGGATCTGAGCCTTCCTTTTGGGCAATAATATCCACACCTGCACGCTTCGTCCACTCTTCTAACTGCTCAATTGCTGCCGCACGAAAAGTATCTGCTGCTGCTACCAACACTTTTTTTCCATTAGCCTTTAACTGGCTGGATATTTTTCCAATGGAGGTAGTTTTCCCTACACCATTCACCCCAATAACCAATACAACAGATTTTTTATTTTCAAAATCATAAGCATGTTCATCCACTTGCATCTGACTTTTTATACTTTCGATTAAAAGCTTTTTACACTCACTAACTTCTTTAATTTTTTCTTCTTTTACCCTTGTCCGGAGATTTTCAATAATTTCATTTGTTGTATGGACACCAATATCTGCCATAACCAAGACTTCTTCAATCTCTTCATAGAAATCTTCATCAATAGAAGAAAAACTACTAAAAATGGAGTCAATTCCTTTTGCGATATTATTTCTAGTCTTCTCTAAACCAGAAAATAAACGCTTAAAAAATCCCTTTCTTTCTTTTTCCTCACTTTTTTCTGCTTCCTCGGCAACTGCTTCCTGAATATCTCCCTGCATAGTATCTATATGCAGTTCTTCTGCTTCCTCTTGTTCTTCTTCTATTTCCTCTTGATTGGTTTCCTCACCAGAAGATATTTCTTCAAAAACAGCCTCTCTAATTGCTCCCTGCAAGCTGCCTGTAACATTGACAGAATCTGCAACTTCTTCCTCTTCTTCTTCCAAAAGTTCTTCTGTAGGTAAATCCTGTTCTATGGATTCCTCTTCTTTGTCAATTTCTGATGAAATTGCGTCTTTGATGTTTTCTAATCCACTACCTTCTTTTAAAACCTCCGACCCACCGGGTCCTTCTGGAACATCTGTTTCCTCTTTCTTTTTCTTAAACATACTAAAAAATCCCATATAATTTCCTCCTTCATTCATAGTGATGCCTGCAAAACAGGCAAAAGTGTCTTCTTTGGAAGTTCAGACAAATGCCCAAACAGTTACTCTACCTCATCTAGTTGATCTTCTATTAAATTAACAGAAACCAGTGTAGAGACTCCTTTCTCCTGCATTGTAATACCATATAAAATATCAGCCGCCGCCATAGTTCCTCGTCTATGTGTAATCACAATAAACTGTGTATCTTTTGTCAGCTTATGTAAATACTGTGCATATCGTTTTACATTGGAATCATCTAAGGCAGCTTCAATCTCATCCAGCAAACAAAATGGGGATGGTTTTAAATTCTGTATTGCAAATAACAAAGATATTGCTGTCAATGCTTTTTCTCCACCAGACATCTGCATCATATTTTGCAGTTTCTTTCCTGGCGGCTGGGCAATAATGGTAATACCAGCTTCCAATATATCCTCATCTTCTGCAATTTCTATGGTTCCCTTTCCTCCACCAAACAGTTCTTTAAATACCATATCAAACTGTTTCTTAATCTGAGCAAATTTTTCTTCAAATTGCTTACGCATCTCAATATCCAATTCTTCCACAATTCCTTTTAAAACTTCCTCAGAATGGATTAAATCCTCATGCTGTGTATGCAATAATTCATAACGCTGGGAGATATTTCGATAATCTTCAATAGCATTAACATTTACATCCCCCAATCCTTTCATCTTACCTTTCAAATCAGAAACCATTTTCTTCATGGCACTAAGTTCCATTCCCAACTCCATCTGCAATGCAGATGCTGTATTGTAGGTAAGTTCATATTCCTCCCACATATAGTTCATCTTTGCTTCAAGCTGTTCTTCTATTTTTTCTTTTCTATTTTTTAGTCGGAATATCTCCTTATCCAAATTACCTAGAAGTGTAGAAAGTTCTTCTCTGATCTCCAAAAGTTTTTTATTGGACTTAGCAGTCTCCTCTTTTTCTATAGACAATTTTTCCACATAATCTGTCAAATCTTTTATTGCCTCTTCTATAACTTCTAATTCCTTCTTATATACCGTTATACTATGTTCCTTCTCCAAAATTTGATTTTTTGAATTTTCAAGGCTTTGTTCTATATTGGTATGTTCTTTTGAAAGTTCTTCTATTTCATTTTCCACACGTTCTTTGTTCAATTTCAAATATTCTTTTTTATTCTCAATGGAAGAAAATGCAATCGTAGCTTGTGAAACTTTTTCCCGTAACTGATCCTCTTCTTTCTTTTTTTCTTCCAGTTCCTTGTTATATCTTGCGATTTGCTCCTCCATTGTGTTACTACTCTTAATATTTTCATCTATCTGGTTTTGCAATTCTTCAATTGTCTGGTTCAACTGCTGGGATTCCCCTTCCATACTACTGTTTTCCTTATGAATCAAACGGTATTGAAGTGCAATATTTTCACTTTCTTCTTTTGCCTGATCATATTTCAATTTTGCTGTATTCTGACCAAGATAAAGTTCTTGCAGTTTATTTTGAATATCCTGCAAGCTGTTATGCATTTCGGACTGTTCTTCTTGCTTGTTCTGCATTTTTTTTCTATCCATTGTAAGCTGTTTTTCTAACTTTTGCAATGTTTCTTCACTATCTTCAATCTCTCTATGCCTGCTTAACAAATTACTGGAATTCTTAAAGGCTCCACCAGACATTGAACCACCCGGACTCAATAATTCTCCATCTAAGGTAACGATCCTCAGACTATTTTTATACTTTCTGGAAACAGCAATTGCATGGTCTATATGGTCAATTACCACAATCCTGCCAAGTAAATACTCAACTAATCCATCAAATTTTTTATCCGCAGTAATCAAATCATTCGCAAATCCTAATACCCCCTCCTCTTCTAATACCTCTATATTTTTCTTTATACTACGTGTACCAACTGTACTTAATGGCAAAAAAGTTGCTCGTCCAAAACGGTTTTTCTTCAAAAATTCAATCAAGCCCTTTGCCGTGTTTTCATCATCTGTAACAATATTCTGAATACTACCACCTAAAGCAATCTCAATTGCTGTCTCGTATTCCTTTTTTACTTTAATAATATCTGCTACTACACCTATAATTCCAGCATTTTTCTCCTTCTGCTCCATCACACGCCGGATACTCTGACCATAACCATCATAACGTTCTGTCATATTCTTCAGAGCTTCCACCTTGGATTTTTCTCTATGATAATTCTGTTGCTGCTGGTTCATAGACTCCCGCAATTTTTCCAATTGTTGTCTCAAATCCGATTGTTTTATGGTTAGTTTCTCTACTTGCTCTTTTTTTTCAGAAATTTCCTTTTCTAATTCTTGAAGATTTTTTTCCTCTGTTGCCAAAATATTCATACAAATAGATTCATCGGTTTTGCTTTTTAGTATTCTTTGCGTAAGTTCTGCTTTTTTTACATTATTTTGTTCCAGCATAGTAGTATATTTCTCAAGTTTTGCTTTAATAGTAGAATTTTTATTCAAGCTATTGATAATCTCATGATTGCAATTATCAATCTTTCCACCAATAGATTCTATCTCCTGTCTACAAATTCCAAGCTGGTTTTCCATATTTGTTTTTTCTTGTTCCATATCCTGAATACCCTGAAACAAACCGGATTCTTCCTCAATATATTTCTTCTTTTCTTCCTGCTTTTTTTTCATATCCTTCGAGATAGACTCCAAGCGTTCCTTATAATGCTCTTCATTCTGTCTTACTGATAAAATTTGTTCTTTACAGACCTTCACTTCCCCTTCTAATTGTTCCTTTTTAATCTTTTTTTCACCAATCTGATTACGATTCTGTTCCAGCACAATATTTTTTTGTTCCAACTGCTGTTCCACATGTTCATATTCTTCTTTGGTCTCTTCAAATTTTTTATGATTCATTTCCAAATCAGAAGAAACGATTTCTAAATTTCTTTCTACATCTGTAATATCCTTATGTAGAATTTCATACTCACAAAGGAACATATTCACATCTACTTTTTTTAATTCTTCCCGTAAATTTAAATATTCTCTAGCAGTTTCTGCTTGTTTTTTTAAAGGTCCAACCTGCTTTTCTAATTCAGATAAGATATCTTCTATTCTGCAAAGATTTTGTCGTTCTGCCTCCAAATTCTTCTCTGCAGTTGCTTTTCTTTTTTTGTATTTTACTATACCAGCTGCCTCATCAAATAGTTCACGTCTTTCTTCTGGTTTACCATTTAAAATTTTATCAATCTGTCCTTGTCCGATAATGGAATATCCTTCCTTACCAATACCCGTATCCAAAAATAACTCCTGAACATCCCGCAATCTACAATTGCTGCCATTCATAAGATATTCACTTTCTCCTGAACGATAAACTCTTCTTGCAACTGTTACTTCTTCATAGGAGGTTGGCAGCTTATGGTCTGAATTATCAAAAGTAATGGCAACGTATGCAAATCCTTGAGGCTTTCTTAGTTCTGTACCAGCAAAAATAATATCCTCCATTTTGGAACCACGAAGCTGCTTGGCACTTTGTTCTCCCAATACCCAACGTACCGCATCTCCTACATTACTTTTTCCACTGCCATTTGGTCCTACAATTGCTGTGATTCCCTTTTTGAACTCAAATACCATCTTGTTCGCAAAGGATTTGAAACCATGTATCTCTATACTTTTTAAATACATCTCTTCCCTCTTTCATTCCTAGTGTACACAAATCATCCAGCCCCTCTAAACCAGTTACGATAACTTTAAAATTGCTTGATAAGCTGCTGCTTGTTCTGCTGCTTTCTTCGTTTTTCCTGTTCCCTGGCTTAGTTCCTTGTCTTCTATCATTGCTGCAACCGTAAATATCT
Source organism: uncultured Clostridiaceae bacterium (assembly GCA_947177415.1). GTDB lineage: Bacteria > Bacillota > Clostridia > Lachnospirales > Lachnospiraceae > CAG-411. Next base: position 14,592 of record CAMWUK010000081.1, on the reverse strand, counting down.
TTGCATGATCCGGACCTTCTTCCCCTATCAATTTATATTGCAAAGGTTCCTGATAGTCAGCCTGAATCATTTCCTGTAGGATAGTCTTACTATCAAAAAAGAGTTTTTTATTATCAATATCTTCTAATACAAATTTTACAATAAACTCTTTTGCACTAGTAAAACCACCATCCAGATAAATAGCCCCAATAACCGCCTCAAACGCATCTGACAGAATAGAATCTCTGTCTGCACCACCAGTTGTAACCTCACCTTTTCCCAACATAATATAAGATCCAAGATGAATATCTCTTGCACACATAGCCAGTGTAGGTTCACAGACAATACTTGCACGTAACTTTGTCATCTCCCCTTCAAACATTTCCCTATTATTTTGAAAAATATATTCACTAGATACCAACTCTAATACTGCGTCTCCCAAAAACTCTAAACGCTCATTATTTGCCAACTTACTCCATCTTTTCTCATTTGCATAAGAACTGTGGGAAAGTGCTTGTTGCAAATAATGTTTATTTTCAAATGTATATCCAATTATTTTTTCAAATTCCTCACTATTTCCTTGATTTATCATAATTTGCACCATGCCTATCATTTATAAGACAGCTGTAACTGTTCAGAACCATGAACAGTTACGTTTAAGCCCATGATTATTCGCCTTCGGCGAAGGGGCTTAAACATTGTAAAATTTACTATGAAAGTCCTGACAAACGGCTATATTTCGTGCAAGCTTGCTTGCAAAGAAATATAGACATTTGGCTGGCTAAACTGTATGAGTATGTAGGGCGACAGCCCGAAATACGAATACAGTTGGTGATTGCGGGAGTGCGTAGCACGTAGCAATCAACTTTCATTTTTTCTTACGAAACATGCAGTAAATGCGTATTTCTACCTAAATATTTACAAACAGCTTACATTTGATAGGCGCAAACACAAAAGGTGAAAGATGTGTGTTTGCATATTATCCCTTTCTTTTAATTTTCTTTCACTCTTTACTCCTAATCTTTTCTTATTCTAACTGAAATATAAACCTCAATAATTCATATCTCTTATTACAAGTCATGAATATTTTAGATAAATTGTAACTGTTCATGGTTCTGAACAGTTACCTTCTTTCTATATATTTATGATACCCGGAAATACACAGACAAGCTGCCTGTAATTATTACAGACAGCCGTCTCGTTAAATGATTCATTTATTTAAGCGATTGCACTTTTTATTTGTTCTACTGCATCTCCTACTGTCGCAATTTTCTCTGCTTCTTCATTTGCAATTTCAATTTCAAATTCTTCTTCAATACCCATGATAATTTGGAACAAGTCTAAAGAATCTGCTCCTAAATCATCTAAAAAAGAAGTCTCCATTGTAATCTCATCTGCCTCAACATTAAGCACTTCCATAATAATTTTTTGTAACTTTTCAAATTCCATACTATTCCGCCTTTCTTACTCATTATCGGTTAAAATAATTTTCTTTTTTATTTTCTCATTAATATTCTGTTCTTTAAATAAAGCACATTGAATAATTGAGTTCTTTACTTCTGTACTGTTGGAACTTCCATGTGTTTTTACGACTAACCCATTTAGCCCTAGCATTGGTGCTCCACCATATTCACTGGCATCAAGTGCTTTCAAGGTCTTTTTTAAAGCAGGTTTAGCCAATGCTGCACCAATCTTACTAACCGTAGTAGACATTAATCCATCTTTAATTTGCTTTACTAAGGCACCTGCAACTCCCTCATATAACTTAAGAATTACATTTCCCACAAAAGCCTCACAAACAATAACATCTGCTTTACCATAAGGAATTTCTCTTGCTTCAATACTTCCAATAAAGTTAATCTCATTGCAGTTCTTAAGCAATGGATAGGTTTCCTTTACCAGCATATTTCCTTTTTCTTCTTCTGCACCAATATTAACAATGGCAACTTTAGGCTCTGGAATTCCTATTACATGTTCCATGTATAAAGAACCCATTTTTGCAAACTGCACCAAATGGGAAGCTCTGGCATCTACATTTGCACCACAATCAATCAAAAGAGATACTCCATCCATAGTAGGAATCAAAGGTGCTAATGGTGCCCTTTCTATTCCCCGGATTCTTCCTACCACTAACTGGCTTCCAACTAAAATTGCACCAGTACTTCCTGCCGATACAAAAGCATCTGCTTCGCCCTTCTTTACCATATTCAAAGCAACCACTATAGAAGAATTCTTCTTTTGGCGTATTGCCATAACTGGTGCTTCATCATTTGAAATTACTTCATCTGCATTGATAACCAAAATACGTTCTTTGTCATATTCATATCGATCTAACTCAGCTTGTACCAATGCCTCTTTTCCAATAAGTATAACCTGAATGCGTTCATCTTCCCTGACCGCCTCTACTGCACCCTTTACAATTTCTCTGGGTGCATTATCACCACCCATTGCATCTAAAGCAACTTTTACCTTATCCGTCATCTGTTTTATCTCCTCAATACAGATTTGATGTTACCCAAAAGAACATCCTATGATTAGTATCATGTTATTCACCATACAAGAATAAATATACTAAATATTACTATAGAAATCAACTATAAATTACTCAAACTTTCCATACATCTTTCAAAACAAGTCTTTTAATCAACAAATATTTTTTATTACAATTTCTTTTTATAAAAGAAAGAATGCATAGAGATAAATCCCAATTCTTTTGGCTGCACAATTTGTTCCGTACTACCAACAAACAAAACACCTTCATCTTTTAATGCTTTATTAAATTTAGCATATATCTCAAGTTTTGCTTCCTCTGTAAAATAAATCATTACATTCCGGCATACAATCAGGTCACATTTTTCTGGATAAGAATCTTTTAACAAATTATGCTGCTGAAACTTCACTCTCTTTTTTACATCTTCTGAGATGGAATATGTAGTATCATTGATTTTTTCAAAATATTTCTGTTTAAACTCCTCTGGCAGTCCCTTTAAACTCTTTACAGAGTATAAACCAGCTTTGGCTTTCTCCATAACCTGTTTATCTAAATCTGTAGCAATAATTTCTATTTGATTTAAAGGTATAAATTTTGCTAAGAGCATTACTAAAGAATAGGGTTCATCACCAGTAGAACATGCCGCACTCCAGATCTTTAAGGATTTTCCATACTTTTGAAATAATTCTGGCAATATAGTACTTTCCAATAATTTCCATTGTTCTGGATTCCGATAAAATTCCGACACATTAATTGTAAGATAATTTACAAACTCTTCATATTTTTTTGCATCTTTTTTTAACAATGCCACATAATCCTTATACTTTGTTATATTACTTTTCCCAATTAGTGTATCAATTCTCCTCTTCATCTGTCTTTCTTTGTAAGCGTTCAAGTCAATTTTTGTCAATTCAAATATATCTTTTTTAAATACTTCGTAGCTGTCCTCCATAATTGAGCCCCCTTTTAAAAAGTAAACCTATATGCCTGCTTTACTTGTGCTACTATAAACGAAAGCTATCACACTGATTAAATTATCCTTTGTGTGATAGCTTTTATACACATGTATATTTCCATCTGGCATTTATCTAAATACTATAATCCCTTCAGATAAATCATGAGAAATACCATCTTATGATTATTCTTCTACTTCTTCTGTAGAATCTGCTGCAGACTCATTAGAGTCTAAAGCTTTTACACTTAGGCTAATCTTCTTATCTGCACTATTGAAATCTACAACTTTTGCTGTAATCTCCTGTCCAATCTTCAATACATCAGAAGGTTTTTCTACATGGTCTCTTGAAATTTGTGATACATGAAGAAGAGCATCAATTCCTGGCTCTAATTCCACAAATGCACCAAAATCTGTCATACGTGCAACCTTACCTGTTACTTCTGAACCAGCTGCATATTTTTCTTCAGCACGAATCCATGGATTCTCCTCTTCAAATTTGAGACTTAATGCAATTTTTTCTCCTTGAATATCTTTAATAAGGACTTTCACTACATCTCCAACTTTGAAAATTTTCTTAGGACTTTCCACACGTCCCCATGACATTTCAGAAATGTGTAACAAACCATCTGCTCCGCCTAAGTCAATAAATGCACCAAAATCAGTTACATTTTTTACAGTACCTTCTACAGTCATACCAACACTGATTCTTTCAAATAATTCTTTCTGCATTTCCTGTTTCTTTGCAACCAATAACTGCTTACGGTCACCAATAATTCTTCTTCTCTTAGGATTAAACTCTGTAATAACAAATTCAATCTCCTGACCAGCATACTTTGAAAGATTTTTCTCATAAGTATCTGATACTAAACTTGCAGGGATAAATACTCTTGCCTCTTCAATTACTACACTTAATCCACCATCTAATACGTTAGAAACTGTTGCTTTCAATACTTCTTTGTTATTGAATGCTTCTTCAATTCTCTTATTACCTTTTTCTGCTGCAAGACGTTTATAAGTCAATAGTACCTGACCCTCGCCATCATTCACCTTCATAACCTTTGCTTCCATTGTGTCACCAACGTTAACAACTGTTGTCAAGTCAATATTAGGTGTATTGCTATATTCATTTCTTGTAATGATACCATCTGCTTTGTAACCTATATTTAAGACGATTTCGTCCTCTTTTACGCTAATGACTGTCCCTTCTACAATCTCTCCATTGTGGATTGTTTTTAATGATTCTTCTAACATTTGTTCAAAGCTCTGTTCTGACATGCTTCTTGAACCTCCTTAATAATATTATTTGGGGTTGATGCCCCTGCTGTAATACCTACGCTACGAAAAGACTGGAACGATTCCAAATCTAAGTTAACAAGTGTCTGTATATAGTAAGTATTTTTACATTCTTTTTTACATATCTCATACAATTTTTGTGTATTAGAACTGGTCTTACCTCCTATCACAATCATTGCATCCGAGATTTTTGCCAACTGCCTCGCTTCCTTCTGTCTGACCTCAGTAGCATTGCAAATTGTATTTAAAGCAATTATATCATACCTCTTTTTTGAAATTATTTCAACTAATTCTTGAAATTTCTTGTAATTAAATGTCGTTTGAGATACAATACATACTTTTTTTCCTTTTTCAGGCTGAAAATTCTCTGCTTCTTCCATAGTTTCAATGACTGTTACATTATTGTCTCCCCATCCTTTAATTCCTTCTACTTCGGGATGTTCTGCATTACCAATAATTACTACTTCTTCGCCCTGTTCGGTATGTTCTTTTACAATATTATGAATTTTTTTTACAAAGGGACAAGTGGCATCCACAATTCTTATACCTTTCTTATCCAACATCTGATACACTTCTTTTGCTACACCATGGGAACGGATTATCACTGTTCCCTCGGTAATTGCCTGCAATTCTTCTGGAGTGTTGACCACTACAACTCCTTTTTCTTTTAAATCGCTAACCACTTCTTCGTTGTGAATAATAGGTCCATACGTATAAACTTTCTGGCCTGCTGCTACCTCCTTGTAGACCATGTCCACAGCTCTCTTCACTCCAAAACAAAAACCGGCACTATCTGCTAACTGCACATCCATTCTATCACCTCATTTACAGTTTTCACGAAAAAGAACTACTATCTTATTCACAACTTCTTTGATTGTCATATCTGAACTATCTAACAATAATGCATCTTCTGCCTGTTTTAGTGGAGCAATCTTTCGTTCCATATCCTGTTTATCCCTAGCAATAATATCCCGTTCGATCTCTTCCATACAACACTCTATTCCCTTATCCTGCAATTCTTTATACCTACGGTTAGCACGAACACCAGAACTTGCTGTCAGATATATTTTCAAATCTGCATTAGGAAGAACATGTGTCCCAATATCTCTTCCATCCATTATGACATTTTCTTTTTTTGCCAGATTCCTTTGCAAATCCAGAAGCTGCATACGGACATCTTTATTTTTGGCGGCTATTGATGCCATTTTTCCTACTTCCTCTGTCCGGATAAATCCACTAACATTTTCTCCATTTAAAATTACCTGCTGTTCTCCATTGATATAGGACAATTCCACATTTGCAGATTTCGCAAAATGGCTAATTTTTTCATCTTCCTCTGCTTCTACATGGTTTCTTAATAGATATAATGCAATGGCACGATACATTGCCCCTGTATCTACATAAATAAAATCCAGATTTTTCGCAACCTGTTTTGCAATTGTACTCTTTCCAGCTCCTGCCGGACCATCTATTGCTATATTATAACTCATATCTTCCTCCTACTGCATCTTATTACTACTCTTTACTCTTTTTCTAAATTAATCTCCAATACTTATTCCTGCTAAATAACCTGTAGACCATGCTATTTGTAGGTTATATCCTCCTGTCAGTGCATCTAAATCTAATACTTCCCCTACGAAATATAATCCATTTATGATTTTGGATTCCATAGTCTGTGGATTTATATCTTTAACAGAAATCCCACCTTTTGTAATAATTGCTTCATTATATCCCCGCAAGCCCTTCACAACCATACGAAAATGTTTTAATAAATTTACCAGCCGGTTTCTCTCTTCCTTTGTTACAGAATTTATAGATTTATTTTTTTGAATTCCGCTTAATTCAACTATAACAGGAATCAATTTCTGAGGAAGCAACCTATCTAACCCATTTTTAAATTGCTTATTATGAATTTCCTCGAAATCCCTTAAAATTCTTGCATGCAATTGCTCCTCAGTCAACGCTGGCTTTAAGTCAATTTCTACTTCCATTGACTGTTTTTGTATATACCCCGATACATAACTGCTGGCACTAAGCACAAGAGGTCCACTAATTCCAAAATGTGTGAACAACATCTCTCCAAAACCATCATATATCTTTTTTTTCCCCGCAAACAGTGTTAAACCCACATTTTTTAAAGATAATCCCTGTAATCCTTTTACAAAAGTATCCTCTATCTCAAATGGCACTAATGCAGGGTATAATTTGGTAACCTGATGTCCCATATCCTTCGCCAAACGATACCCATCACCTGTTGAACCGGTACTAGGATAAGATATACCACCTGTTGCTACAATGACTGCATCTGCCTTAAAAACTTTATTTTCTCCATCTTTTCTTACAATTACACCTTTAGTATGCCCATTTTCTTCTAAAATCTCTTCCACTTTTGTGTATAATAAAACCTTTACTTCCAATTTTTTCAACTCTTTTTGCAAAGCAGCTATTACATCTGAAGATTTGTCAGATTCCGGAAAAACTCTCTCTCCCCGTTCAATTTTAGTTTTCAACCCCAATTCCTCAAAAAAAGCAATGGTTTGATAATTGTCAAATTGGTAAAATGCACTATACAAAAATTTTTTATTAGTAATCACATTAGAAAATAATACATCCATATCCGATGCATTTGTAATATTACATCTTCCCTTTCCTGTAATAAAAAGCTTCTTTCCAAGTTTTTCATTTTGTTCCAATAACGTAACCCTATGTCCGTTCCGGGCAGAGGTGATAGCTGCCATCATTCCTGCTGCACCACCACCTACTACAATAACTTGTTTCATCCTATTATTTGCAACCTCCTATTTCCACCAGTAAGCTTCGTTCTCTCCAAGCTCCAAATTCTCACTTTTATATGCTCCCGAATCTACCTGAAACACAATTTTTTCTATATCCTCCAAGTTATCCAGCAGACTTTTTGCAATACTCTCTAAAATGACTTCCTCTACTTTTTTGCTAACATCAACAATAGGAGCACTGTCTTTTGCAAAACTTATATATATAACATCTTTTTTTTGTTTAATTCCATTTACTTCAATTTCAATGGTATTTTCTTTAAATAATTCAATTACTTTCTTTATAATATTCTCTGCTGTAACTTCTTCGTCTTTCATTAGATAAGCTGTTTCACTAACACTCTGCATGGTATCCATATCAATTGTATATACCTGGATTCCCACTTCTCCTGATTCTGTCACTGTTTTTGTAACTTCAGGCTGATTACTTGTAGAAATTTCTTCTTGGTTCATTTCTTTGTTGCATCCTATAGAAAGTGTTAGCAGTAACACACACAACACAAGCGGTATTCTCTTCATAATCCCCATATTTTCCTTTCCCGTAACATACGCTACTTTGGTTATTTATATCAATTCACTATCTGAACAGATACACTATTTTTCCTCTTTTAATACTTCTTTATTCTTATAAATATAATCAATCAGCGATATTATTGTTAAACCAACAGAAAGATAGATAAAAATCTGTTCTAACAGGGTATAATAAGGAATACTGTCCAAATGAAAAATTAGCAAAATAGACATCATCATCTGGGAAATGGTCTTAAATTTGCCCCATTTACTTGCCGCAATTACAACACCATTATCAGATGCTACTAAACGAAATCCACTAATCGTAAATTCCCTGCTTATAATTACAATTGCTGCCCATGCCGGGAAATGGAGTTCTGGCATAGCCACAAAGCAAATTAATGCAGCACACACAAGTAGCTTATCTGCCAAAGGATCCATAAATTTCCCAAAATCTGTTATTAAATGATTTTTTCTTGCAATATATCCATCTAAAGTATCTGTAAGACAGGCAATACAAAACACAACCCCTCCTATATAATTATTATAGGGTATGTCATCCACCAGCATTGCCACCACAAAAAAAGGTATAAACAATACTCTTAAAATGGTTAATTTATTTGGTAAATTCATCTATTCAATCAACCTTTCTGTTTGATTTTATTCCCACACTACCTCACCTACTAAATCATATTCCTTTGCATCGGTAATCTGAACCTTTACAAACTCTCCAGACATCAGTTCATGAGAACAAGAAACAAAAATATATCCATCCACATTAGGTGCATCTTTATATGTTCTTCCAATAAATATATTTTCATCCGGAAGTCTGCCTTCTATTAAAACCTCTACCTTTTGATACAACATATCTTCTGCCTTTTGAAATGCAATTTCTTGTTGCACTTTCATAATTTCATCCCGCCGTTTTTCCTTCACTTCTTCTTCAATCTGGTCTGACAATAAAGCAGCAGGGGTATCTTCCTCCATAGAATAAGGAAATACTCCCAAACGGTCAAATTTCATTTCTTTTACAAATTCCACCAATTCTTTATGTTCCTCTTCCGTTTCTCCTGGAAATCCACTAATCAAGGTAGTTCTCAAACAGATATCTGGTATTTCCTTACGAAGTCTGGTTATGATATCTACCAATTCCTGTTTGTTGGTTCTTCGTCCCATTCTACGGAGTACTCCATCTGCTCCATGCTGGATTGGCATATCCAGATAGTTACATATCTTTTCTTCCTCTTTTATAACTTGTATCAATTCATCTGTTATTTCTTCTGGATAGCAATATAAAATGCGAATCCAGCGTATACCAGTAATTTTACATAATTCCCTTAAAAGTTGCGGCAACTTTTTTTCACCATATATGTCTTTTCCATACATAGTAGTTTCCTGGGCAACCAAAATCAGCTCTTCTACACCATTTTGGGCTAATGTTTCTGCTTCCTTTAGCAAACGTTCCATCGGAACACTTCTATAATTACCCCGGATGCTGGGAATAATACAATAAGTACAATGCTTATCACAACCTTCTGCAATTTTAAGATATGAAAAATATCCACCTGTTGTATTGATACGTTTGGTATCTACCAACGGAAGATAATTTACATCTTTATACTTCTCTACTGCCTGTCCTTGCAAAACTTCTTCTACTACCTCACAGATGTTCTCGTAACTGGTAGTTCCAAGAACAGCATCTACCTCAGGAATCTCTTTGCGAATCTCTTTCTGATACCGCTGGGCAAGACAACCAGTCACAATAAGGACTTTTAGTTTTCCACTCTCTTTTAACTCTGCCATCTCCAAAATAGTTGTAATACTTTCTTCTTTTGCATCATGAATAAAACAGCAGGTATTCACTACTATAATCTCTGCCTCTGTTTCATCATCTGTAATTTCATATCCAGATTCTTTGAGCATACCAAGCATAAATTCACTGTCTACTAAATTCTTATCGCATCCTAAAGAAACAAATAATATCTTCATGTATTTCTCCTACTCCTATTTGCATTTTACTGATTCTACACAGTTGTACATAAGCATAGCAATGGTCATTGGTCCTACTCCACCAGGAACTGGTGTAATTGCCGATACTGCTGGTTCCACATCTTCAAAATCCACATCTCCACACAATTTATTATTTTCATTTCTGTGAATTCCTACATCAATTACCACTGCACCTTCTTTTACATATTCTTTTGTGATAAATTTAGGTTTCCCAATTGCTACAACCAAAATATCTGCACGTTTTGTTACTTCTTTTAAATCTTTTGTTCTGGAATGGCATATCGTAACTGTTCCATTTTCTCTAAGAAGTAATAAGGAAATTGGTTTCCCCACAATGTTACTTCTCCCTATTACTACACATTCTTTTCCTTCAATTTCAATGTTGGAACGCTTTAATAGCTGTATAATTCCTGCTGGAGTACAGGATACAAAACCCTCCTGCCCAATACTAAGTGCACCAACACTTTGTGGATGAAAGCCATCTACATCTTTTTCTGGTGAAATAGTCTGGATTACAAGATCCTCATCAATATGTTTTGGCAAAGGAAGCTGTACCAGAATACCATTCACATCTTGTCTTTCGTTTAAAGTTACAATTAAATCCAGCAATTCCTGTTGTGTAATGGTCTCTTCTAATTCGTATGCCAAAGAACGAATCCCAATATATTCACATGCTTTCTTTTTATTCCCAACATAAACGGTAGAGGCAGGGTCATGTCCTACTTGTATTACAGCTAAGGTAATTTCTTTTCCTTCCTGTTTATATTCGGTTACTTTTTCTTTTAATTCCTCTTTAATCTCATTTGAGATTTTCTTTCCATCAATAATAAATGCCATGCTCTTCACTTTCCTTTCCTCTATAATTTTCTATATGCAATCCTATTCTATATTCTATAACAGATTTTCTACAAAGAAAAGAGAAAAAAGAAAAAAAATAGTCAGACATGGCAAAATATAGTTATTGTTCACACCTTATTATTTTGCCAATCTGACTAATATATAGATAATATAATTCCTAATCTCTCACATCAGATAATTCCATTATACAACAATTAATGTACTATAGCCATCTTCCTGCAGTACTTTTTCAATCCGTTCTGCTCTGCTATAATCCTCAAACCGCCCAACTAAAACCCGGTAGTACTCCCCATAAGGCTCTACTGCCACTGTATAACCCATGTTACCCAATTCATCTGCCAGTCTTATTGCATTTTCCTGATTACGGAATAATCCCACCTGTATACGATAATACCTTTTTTCTTCTGTTTTTCCTCCCACTGTTTCTAAAATTCCTTGTGCTATGGCATTGGCTATGGCATCAAAATTTTCATCAAAAATCTGATTGTCATTATCAGTATTGATAAATCCTGCCTCCACCAATACTGCTGGCATATTCGTCCGGCGTAACACAGCTAAATCTTTCCGGATACTTCTTCCCAAGTTATCAAATCCTACCTGTTCCAGTTCACTGTTAATATTGTCCGCTAATACCTCTTTTATGTCCCCATCGTTATATAGTAAGGTCTGAACTCCTGAATATTGGTTACTGTTAGGACTTGCATTCCGATGTATTGAAATAAAATAATCCGCATCTTCCATATTTCCTATGCGTGCTTTCTCATTTGGAGATTGATAAACATCTTCTGTTCTTGTATAAACCACATCAACTCCATTATTTTCCAGAATTTCTCCAATTGCTAAAGTAAGACGGAGATTATCTGCTTTTTCTGTCCTTCCATCATAAGTAGCACCATTATCCCATCCTCCGTGACCTGCATCTAATACAACTCTTGTCGCCATACAAACACCATTTTTTATTTATAATATGCTTTCTTTATCTCTATGTTCCAAGATTTTGCATAAATAATTTATTCTGCTGTAACTGTTCAGAACCATGAACAGTTACGTTCTGCTTTATTCTATTTATACATTATGATACACGGTTTCTATACCTTTCAAAATAACATAACACAAATAACGGCATTAGTTTATTACCAATGCCGCCACTTTTTGAATATTTTTACACACGATTGTAGTTAATCAAACATCCTTTTAAAATAATTTCACGTTCATCGTCAGTAAGCTCACCCATCTTCAAAGTGAATTCCTTGAAGCTGTCACCTACTACATAAGCCTTAATCTCAGTTGCCTTATCACGAACCGCCTTTGCGATATCTGGTACAAAAATATAGTCTCCATTAGCGAATGGTAAATTCTCATCCTCATATAAGAATGGAAGCATACCCCAGTTAATCAAGTTGGAACGGTAACGTTTTGTTGCATATTCCTTTGCAATATTTGCCCATCCGCCAAGTACTTTCTGACAAGATGCTGCCTGTTCTCTGGCTGAACCATCACCTGGTTTTACCGCATAAATTGTACTTCCGATTCCTGTGTTTGTTTTATCCACTCCATCAAAGGTATCTTTAATCTTGTGGAATACTTCTTTCATCTCTGGAAGCACTTCACCCATACATTTTCCAGCAAGTCTTGCTTCTTCTGCTGCATGTACTTCTTTTGCTCTTCCAACATAAGCAGGGTCTTTTCTTGACAAAGTAAATTCTGCTAATCCAATTGGGTTAGAACGGTAGGAAGATGTCTCTCCAGATGGAATCAATTCATCCGTAGTAGTAACTGGGTCATGGATCTCAGAAACCACTTTTAATAATAAGTTGTCTGTTAATGCAGACATAACCGGCCAGTCTTTGATATTTGGTCCAAATTGAATCTCCTGTTTCGGATCTGCTACACCTTTGCTGTCAAATACACGGTTATCATATATTGTCTTATCAAAGAAATATTTTGGATGTGTGAATTCTACATCCATCTCCGTTGCAGGAGTTAAATATCCCTTATTTGCAGCCGTTGCAGCAATGGAACGTGCATCCATTAATGCCACAGAAGAAATCTGTCCATTCTGTAATTTAGAACCTTCTCTATTCGGGAAGTTTCTAGTAGAATGACGAATACTAAAGGCATTATTTGCAGGAGTATCTCCAGCACCAAAACATGGTCCACAGAACGCAGTCTTCATAACGGCTCCAGCCCCCATAAGTTTTGCAGCAGCTCCGTTCTTTACTAATTCCATATATACTGGCATACTTGCAGGATATACACTCAAAGTAAAGGCATCTGCACCAATGCTTGCACCACTTAAAATATCTGCTGCATCACAGATATTTTCAAATCCGCCACCAGCACATCCAGCAATAATTCCCTGATCTACATATAATTTACCATTCTTCACTTTATCTGTCAGCTTGAAATCAACCTGACCATCTAAGCTTACTAAAGCTTTCTGTTCACAATCATGCAATACATCCATTAGATTTGCATTTACTTCCTCAATGGTGTAAGTGTTACTTGGATGGAAAGGCATAGCAATCATTGGCTTGATGGTAGATAAGTCTACATAAATCATTCCATCGTAATAAGTAACATCTGCAGGATTCAATTCTTTATATTCTTCCACACGGTCATGTATATCATAGAATTCTTTAATCTTTTCATCAGTTTTCCAGATAGAGGACAGACATGTAGTCTCGGTTGTCATAACATCTACACCAATACGGAAATCTGCACTAAGATTTGCTACACCTGGTCCTACAAATTCCATAACCTTATTATTTACATAGCCGTTAGCAAATACTGCTCCGATAATAGCAAGTGCCACATCCTGTGGACCTACTCCCTTCATTGGTTCTCCAGTCAGATATACACCAATGACACCTGGCATGTTGATATCATAAGTCTGGGATAATAACTGTTTTACAAGCTCTGGTCCACCTTCACCCATTGCCATGGTACCAAGTGCTCCATATCTGGTATGGCTGTCAGAACCTAAAATCATCTTACCGCCACCTGCCAACATTTCACGGGCAAACTGATGAATAACCGCCTGATGAGGTGGTACATAAACTCCACCATATTTTTTTGCACAAGTAAGACCAAACATGTGGTCATCCTCGTTAATAGTTCCCCCAACTGCACAAAGGCTGTTATGGCAGTTTGTAAGTACATAAGGAATTGGGAACTTCTCCAATCCCGAAGCTCTTGCAGTCTGAATAATACCTACAAAAGTAATATCATGGGATGTTAACTTATCAAATTTAATTTTTAATTTCTCCATATTTCCAGAAGTATTATGTGCTTCTAAAATATGATAAGCCATGGTTCCTTTTGCAGCCTGTGTCTTATCCGGTGCAGAACCAAGTTTGCTCTGTAACAAAGCTGCAGCTTCATTGTTATCTTCCACAATCTCTGTTCCATTTAGCAAATAAACGCCATTGTCATACAATTTTATCATAAAGGATCCTCCTATCTTATGTCTTTCCACCTATCAGAACATTACTGTTCACACCTGTGGTGCTCACAGTAATGAAACCAGCCCATTTAAAGTCTGCCTTCGTCAGAGGTCTGGTTTCTTCCCTGCCACTACTTATTCCTACGGACTTTGCAGTAAATGCAAAGTCCTACAGTGAACAGTAATATCAGAATTTCTCTGTAGTGAAAATTACGTTAACACACCATTTCATTATAATGATACAAGATTTAAATTGCAA
>CAMWUK010000080.1 GCA_947177415.1 uncultured Clostridiaceae bacterium | reverse complement strand
TATGGTTGGTGTCACCATTGGTTCTACTGTTGGTGTCACTATTGGCTTTATGGTTGGTGTTACTGTCGGTTTTAGTGTTGGCACTATATAGTCTTCATAAGAAGTTAAGTCTAAATCATATATAAGATCTGTCGTTCCTACCCAAAATGAGATATCTGGAAAAGTTTTCCCATTACTTAAGGTTATATTTTTTATGGTTACTGTACTGTTACTATCACACCCGAAACTGAATCCATTCTGTACGGATACACCAGCATTATAATCTCCATGAACACTTTCTTTTCCTTTACTGATACGTGTCAAGATACATGACTTAATATAAGTTTCTGCATTATTCTTAATGTTTATTGCCACACGGGTTGTAGAATAGCTAACAGTAGAGGTTGGTGTTACTGTTGATGTTGGTGCTAATGTTACTATTGGTGTTGGATTCACTGTATTCTGTGGCAGTTTATTCTGCATATCTGTATATTGGCTACATACGGTTTCCAGTTCCTGATAATTTGCCTTCATGGATTCTATTTTAGAAGTAAAATTTTGAAAGAACCCTTTTAACTCATCCATACACTTCTGATTCGCTGTATTTGCTGTTTCCCATTTGGCACTTCCATTGTCCTTTAGATCCTTTATTTTGATATTCATGCTCGCTCTTATCTCGTTATACTTATCCAATGATTCACTATTATAATTCTGTAATTGGATTATCTCTTTCTCTAATATCTTTTTACATGCAGATACTTGTTGTTCTGTACACACTTTTGATTTTGTTGTATAATTCCAAAGTTCGGATTTTGAGAAATCCTTCACTTTTAACACATAAGTAAATACATCTCCATATTCTTTA
Organism: uncultured Clostridiaceae bacterium; assembly: GCA_947177415.1. Lineage (GTDB taxonomy): Bacteria > Bacillota > Clostridia > Lachnospirales > Lachnospiraceae > CAG-411. The sequence continues at coordinate 22,216 of CAMWUK010000080.1, read as the reverse complement.
TAAATTTCCCTTTCTATATCACTGGTTTTATCATAGTTTGATATTAGATTCTCTGAGTCTGTCAAGATGCTCTCATATTTTTCTTTTACTGTTTGGACTATCATAACCGTTTTGTCACATAAGAGTTCTAATGCCTCTTCTTTTGATTTTGCTGTAGAGATATCCGCTACACTTGCCTCAGCTTTCATCACGGGATGCACTCCTAAATATTCTGCTGAACCAGTGACTATCATAGCACCTGCCATTCCTATGCAAATACCTTTCTTTAACAGCTTCTTAAAATTTCTTTTCATGTTTTTACCTCATTCCTTTTATTTTTTTATTTTGTGTTTCATAGAGCAAACGGATTTCTCTCATTTGTCGGGCTGGCACCTCTGCCTTGGCAAATGATTTTATCTGCATTTCATCTAAATCTGCTTCTACTGCTAAACGGATTTCCATAATCTGCTCTGTTGTAAATTTAGGATTAGAGAGCAGACGGATAATATAATTATGAGATTTGCTCTTTGCCTGCCAAAAATGAAACCATTTTCTCTTGGAAGGTTTTGAAGGTTTTGGAACTGCCACCACATCTTTCCCTGGTTTTTGCATTCCCAAGACCTCTCTTTTCCATTTCTCCATGGATTCCTCTATCTGTTTATTTTTTTCTTTCACCTTGGTAATTTCTTCTTTTAAAGCCTTTATTTCCTCTTCCATCCTGTTTTGTGATTCTTCTTTTTCTTTTTGTACTGGTATAGAATCTTCCTTTTCAGATGGTGCAAGTCTATCTGGTTCTTCCAATACTGTAGGTTCACTATATGCCATATTTTCATCTGTCAGTTCTTGTTCTTTTGATTGTTCTTGTAATTCAGTCTCTTGCAGGTTCTCCTCTGCTTCTGGCTCTGCTCTTGCCATTTGGTTTGGATTCTTTTTATCCGAATATGGTTCCTCCCTGATTTCTTCTGTTTTCTCTGCACATACTATATTTTCAGCAGGCTCTTTTTCTGGCTTGTCCTCTTTCATCTTTGGACTGGTCAGCTTGTCCTCATTGCCAAAATATGTACTTTCAACGTCTTCTATCGTTTTTCCATTTAGAAATTCCAGCCGGATTTTATCCAGAATTTTTACATCATTTAATGTGCCACTTGTAGCAAGCTGCATAATGTATTTCTTTTCTTCTTCTGACAATCCCTTTTTATCATCCATAGCTTTTATCACTCTCCTATCGGGTCCTTTTTACTTTTCTTTTGGTCTGCTTTTTCTCACTTTGCTCTAACTGTTGTGCTTGTTTCTTGTGCTGCAGGCTGTCCTTTTCAATGGTTTCACACAAAGCCATTTCCTTTTTTAGTTCATGTTCTAACTTCCCAATTTCGGAAAGCTGCCCATATATCCGTTCATACAATGCCTTCAATTCTTCCAGTTTCATTCCTGACTTATGAATTTTATCTATAAGTTCCCTCATTTCCTTATATTCTTCCGAAAAGGTAGTATCTCCATCTCTGTATAACTGCACAGGAATACGTAAGGTTTCTAACCGCTTATAGTACCCAAAAAGTTTTTTATAGGGGAATCTTTCTTCCCATACTCCCTTTTTCATACTCTCCAGCCGTTCTGCAGCTTTTTGTAATGCATCCTTCCGGTTCCGTAAATCTTCCATTGTTTTAATAGAATGGCTATGCAGGTATTTTATTTTCCTTCTGGTTAAATCAAATTTTACATATTCCTCATAATACCTCCCATTTTTTCGGTACCGGAAATCTTTCAAAAGATATTTTCCAGATAAATCTATCTTTATCTTTGTCTGCCTAAATTTCACATGGTAGAATATCTTTTCTTTCTTTTTTGCTTCTCCATAACCAGAATAAGTACTTCTGTTTGTATTCTTTTCCTGATGTTTGTATTGCTGGTTCCTTTGATTTTCTTCCTGATAAGATTCATCTTCCTCTGTCCCATCCTTATCCATCCCATCCCCTTCCTCATCCATTCCTCCCTTCTGTCCTTCTTTTTCTTTTTTCTTTGCATTTATTTGACTTAGAAGTAATCCTGTTGCTTTATCAGAAAGAATATTCTCTTTTTTATCCTTGGCTTTCTTTTCTGTAGTTTTCTTCTTTTCAGTCTTAATATCTTTAAAATATTCTGGCAGACTGTCAAAAATCTCCTTTTGTTCTCCCTTCAAACGATGTCCTTTCGGCTCTTTGTCTCCTGTCTTAGGTGGTATTACTGTGACATTTTTTAAATCCTGCCCTTTTGCCCCTTTCCGTTTGATGGTATAGCCTCTCTTTTCCATTTCATGGTCAAACTGTGTTTTACTCTTTACCTTTTTTAGGCATTCTTCTATATCTTCTTTTATAACTTCTGTTATGCTTTTCTTTTTGGACTTTCTTTTGTCATAATCTTCCAGCTCTATGGTGGAAAGTCCATACTCTTCACAAAGACGGTTCGTGATGGGCTGGATAGTTTTGGCCCAATCACCATTTTCATAATGGTACTTTAATCCATTTATCATGTTGACACTATTAAAGACTATATGGCTATGTAAATGCTTCCGGTCTGTATGGACAGCATACACACTTTCATAATCTGGTATATAAGTCTCAAGAAATTTTTCAGTAATTTCCATCGCCATTTCAGACGTTATATTATCTTTTGGCGAAAATGAAAGTACAAAATGATACCCTTGTCTTCCTTCTGTCTTTTTTCTTCCAAACCTTTCTTCCATAACACGTTTGGTTTCCAGCATTTTTTCAAAGGCGAAATCTGCATCCGGTAATATGTGGTTACCTCCTATCAAAGTTCCCATTTCCGTTTTTTCAGGATTTAGAATATATTCCAGTGAATTCTTTAAATGCTTTCCCTTACTTGCCTGGCTCTTTCCCTTTGCCTGCGACATGTGCATCATTTTCGTGATTGCAATACTTCATCACCTCCATTAGAAGCTTGCGGCAGTCCCGCATGTAATACATCAACTTTTCTCTATCCTTGTTATAGAACACAGGATTTACATTACAGGCATAGGCAATCTGATTGATATTCACACCAATTTTATGTACCTCATTAATAAGGCTGTCCATTCTCATTTTAATTTCTTTATGATCAGACGGACGATTTGTTAAAAGAAATCTAATATATGCACTTTCACTCATCTGGTTCTGTTCTGCCATGCTCTTTAATTTTTCAGCATCAGCTACGGAAAAACGAAAATTTTTCTGTATATCTTTTTTTCTTTTTTGAGTAATTTTTTTCACTATTCACACTTCCCACGAGAGAAAAAGTCATTTTTGACTTTTTAAAGGGTCGCTTTGCTCTTGCAAGATACGCAAAATGTATATACATTTCGCAATCTTGTTAGGGGAAGCCCCCTAAGACCCCTTTTAAAGTCACTTTTGACTTTCCAATTCCTTACAAAAAGTCACTTTTGACTCCATTTTCAGCCTCATTTGGAGTCAATTTTGACTCCATTCCACCTAAAAAGTCACTTTTGACTTTCCAATTCTTTACAAAAAGTCACTTTTGACTTTCCAGTTTCTTACAAAAAGTCACTTTTGACTTTCCAATTCCTTACAAAAGTCATTTTTGACTCCCCAGCTTTTTGTAATCAAAGCCCGTTCCAGTTGGGATAGTTCTCTTTCTGGCTCTGCTTTTTCTTCTGGAACAGACGGTGTAGTCTCTTCTTCTACTGCAAATTCAGCCATGCCATGTTGTACTTTTGCCTGATAATAATTGTTAATTGTAACTGGGGCGTTAAACAGTGCCGTAAGCAGATAGGCTTTGATATTCCGTATCTGTGTGCGATTATTCTCTAAACTATCCAGCACATACTGGATGTGTGACATGTCAAGCTTTAATAACCTGCTTTTTACAAAACCACTGTCATAAATTTCTCCTGATATGCGGATCTCCTGTTTTCTGGTCATCATAGTTTCCAGCATGATTTCCACCAATTCATCTATAAGACCGCTGTCCAGACTACTGCACAAGGCTGTATAATCAATGTTTTTATGTATCTTTGCTTTTAGCTCCTCTCTTCCTATCCCATCCAATCCAGTATCTGAATGAGTATGATAGATTGATTGAGTATGAGTATCACTAGAGTAAGTATTATTATTAGTCTTATTAGGGTTAAATTTTTTTACCTCATGAGGTAAAATTTCTTTACCTCCGAGGTTAAGTTTTTTTACCTCACATACTTCCTCTGCTGTGTCTGAGGTTAAATTTTTTAACCCCAGATTTTCTTCTGGTTCTTCTTCAACATGAACCTCTTTACAATCGACATCTGTTTTCTTCAAATTCCGGTTAAAATTCTTGACATATATTCTGGATGGTAAATTAAAGCCCTTCCGCTTTCTCTCTATCAGACCAATCCCAGATACACTGTCTAATTCTGCAAATATCTTTACTGCTGTAGGCTTGGACACGGAAAAAGTATTCATTGCCTCCTCAATGGTAAAAATGATATACACCCTTTTTTCTTCATCTAACCAGCCATTCTTCATAGACAGCCCCATTCTGTCCAGAAGAATGCCATATAAAATTTTTGCCTCACAGGATAAAGACTTAAACTGCTCTGCCTGAAATAAAATTTTAGGTACCCGAAAGAAAGAATACTGCTCCGCTTCCATTCCGTAAAAATAATCAAATCCACTCATATCTGTATCCTCCTATTCTGCAGCTGGCTAAAGAGTGTCTAAAAAATTCATAACATCTGGAGCAATAGATACTTCTTTCTCCATAGATTCATCCTCTACAGGCTCAGGATGCTCTTCTATCTGCTCTGGAATCTCTTCTACTGTTTCTTGTAATCTTTCTGTTTCCTTAAGTCCTGCAGTTTCTTCTTTTTCTTCTAAATTCCATTCCCTGCTGCTTCCCTTAAGCATCTGCTTGATTTCCCTTATTTCCTCCAAAACAACTGCTTGTTCTTCTTGCTTTAACCCCAGTAAAATTAAATCCTTCAAGTAGTTATTTCCCTTTTTCTGCTGTATTTGTTTTTCAATTCTATCCCATATCCGGGCATCTGTGGAGTTTTGCAGATTGAGCCGGATTGTTATTTTTTTTATGTCTCCCATAGGCTCTCCTCCCATTTATATTTCAAACAGCTATTTACTTAATTTCTGCTTAGTAATAAGCTCATATCCTTTGGCATTTGCATGTATATCTGTTAAAATGGTTGTCATGTCCTTATCATAATTTCCATGCTTCTCCATCACCACAGCACCACCACCCATAAAGGTAACTGGGGTAACTTCCAGGTTGAATCCAATCTCATGTAGTTTCGCTAAAATATTATCTGTATACTCAACAATGATTTCTTTTGCCACTGTTAAAAACTTGTCCGAGAGCTGTCCAGTTCCACCACGCATAATATCCTGGATCTGGGATTCTTCCAGCTCAGAGTTATATTTTCTCCGCACTTCATTATTAATCAATGTCATGCAGGTAATTACCCCCATATTGAGGCTAAGGCACCTTGAGGTGTCTGGTACTCTGTCGACAATAGGCAATATATCTATTGTCCAGCTTCCAATATCTACAAGAATATGTGTTCCATTCATGGAAGACAGGCTGCTCACAATGGCAGCATACCCTTGAGGATACACATAAGCATCCTCAATATTCACATGGTATATATTTCCCTCATAGCTAAAATCTACCTTTTTATTCTGCAGGAGGTATTCCCGGAAACTTTCTTTCTCTTTTCCCATCCGCTCAATTGGTAATCCAGCTGCTATAATTACACTGTCATTTTTCTGTTTTCTTAATTTCATCTCTTCCGCTAAAGCAGCCAAAGTTAAAATATAATATTTGTTATCCGCTGTCTTATCTGACATAACATGCATCCGCTTCCCACCGACAAAATAGTATTGACTATTTAAACAAATGGTTTTGTCAGGAAGGGGTGGTTCTTCTACCCCAAAACATTTCACACCTGATACAAAATCTATGTTTGCTGTTTTTATTAAACCAAATCCATGGTCAATTCCAATAATTGTTGTATTGTTTTTCATTGTTCTCTTTCCCTTCTTCACTATCTTCTTCTTTCCTTTCATCTGCTCTTGCCTCTTCGTCTTCTTGCTTCTGGTTTTCTGGATGACATGGTTGCGGATGCCCGATCACTCTTCTTTTTCCTGTTTCCTTCTGTTCCCAGATGCTCCTTTTTCCCTATTTCTTTTCCCCTTGCATTGTTGGAACCTAATGTATCCTTAATCATTCTTTTATGATTTTCTATCTCCTGGCTGGTTGCACCACCCAATGTAACAGAAATGGTATCTATATTTTTCATTTCTCCACTAATCTTACTTCCCTGGATATATACGGCATTCATGCTGGTCATAGTAAAATTACAGTTTTCAAAACTTACGGTATCCGTTACTGTGGATATACTTTTCCAGTTGCTTTCAGAAAAATTCACTTCCTTAAACTGTGTATTCTCAAATCTGGAAGACCACAAATCTGCCCCCTCAAATCCTGTATTCTGGAAAGATACACTCCTTGCTTCCACATCTGAAAAAGTTGCATTTTTAAAATTGCATTCCTTAAACTCCGCATTTTCAAATTTACAATTGGAGAAGTAGCAGTCTGAAAAATTGACACCCTCAAAGGTTCCTTCCAACTTTATTCCGGAAAAATAGCAATTATGGAAATCCATAAATTTTTCCATATCCACCAGTTCTAATCTTCTGCTTTGCAGATAAGCTTCTATTGTGTCTGGATCTAATGTGTCTGGTCCTGATCCAATTTGTATATACTCCTCCATTGTGCTTTCTTCTTTGGCTTTTGCTTCCATATACATAAGAGCCTTTTTCCTGTCTTTATTTTCAACAATCTCCTTTAGAATTTCTTTCTCCTTCTTATCATCCAGAATTTCATATTTCAATATGCTTTCATCTCTCTGGTAAATCATTTTATCCAAAAGTTTCTGTGTGATTTCCGGTCTGTTCTGGTATCCGGTACATTGCACTTGATGCCTGTTTATGTACACTGCATTGATACTTACAACATCTTTATCATTATTTAAAGCAGTTTTTAACTTGTCCCTGAATTCTGGTTCTAATAATTTCCTTGCACCTGCCAGAGTTAATTCTTCAGACCTGGATACATCTTTTTCTACAGCATTTACTAATTTATCTGCACAGATGCCAGCCAATTCCTCTACCTTTTGTTTTTCTAACATTACCTTTGCATAATCACTATCCAGGTCACCATTCCAATATTCTTCTTCCACAATGGCACACTCTTTTTCTGCATTTTCTAAAACGGAAATCATATCTATGGTTTCTTTCCTCTGTCTTTCATTCCCATTTGAGTATCCTTCAAAGAAATAATCATCTTTCATAGCTGTATTCACAAAGATTTCTTTTCCTTGTATATTCTCTATTTGTGTCTTAATCACTTGAAGGTCATCCAGAATATATTTATTGGTAGCATGTTCCCCTTTTACGAAAAACTCATTAAATATAGGATATACCTGCGAATCCTGATAATTACGAATGATATCCTGATCGTTTCCACCTGTTGTTACACCCAAAACAACTGTTGTTTTACCATCAGAAATATCTTTCTGGATTCCACATATTTTGTTATATTGAGCCTGACATTCTTCTAACGCACTATATTCCTGATATAACTGCAAACATGTTTCAAATTTACTATAAATAATGTTTTGGTTTAGTCCCTGTGCGAAATCATGTAAATTTTCAATAACATAATAAGTTGGTTCCTTTGCGGGCTGTCTCTGTTCAATGTAATCCACACATTTGTTCCTGTCCGTATTTTCATAAACAATTGCCTGTTTCCCAAAACGCTCACTATCTGAAAATACAGCATAGTGACCATCTATACCCACTCTGTCAATTTTAAAGTTTTCTTCTCTGTAAGGATTCTTTAAGAAACTTTCCACATCCCCTTTTATTTCTCCTTTTTCCAGTGCATTTGTAATTAACTCATTCAATTCTTTCCGCATTTCTTCTGCTGCATCTTCCATACCCTCAAGTGCACCTCTATTCACTTCATAATCTGCAGCTCCGGCTGAAGTTTTATAGTATTCGTCTGTTTCTAATGACTCTTTTAAGTCCGCTATGCTTTTATCCATAGCCTCCAACTCCGATTTCATAGATGCAATCTGCTCTTCCACGCTCTTATTTAAGTCATCATTACCTTGTGCTAAACTATTCCCTTCAAATAAAGCTTCCATATCATCTAATTTAAGTAAATCTTCCAAATTATCTAAATTATCCATATTATCTTATTTCCTCCTTAATTCCTGCTCTATTGCCTGTTGCCTCATACTCTTTTATCATGTTCTCCAAGTGTTCAATCCTTTGTTCACACAATGTATTTATCATATAACAAAGGAGTGTTTTGGATGCCTGCACAATTAATCTCTTAGCAAGTCAATAATTTCCTCTTTTGACATTTCTTCTTTCTTCATCAATTCATTTGATAAGACTTCTAACATTTCTTTATTTTCAGAAAGCAAGTCCTTTGACATAGAATACATTTCCTTAGATAAGCTAATCACTTGTTGGGATAATTCTTCATTCAACATAGTTTTACTCACACTAGAATCTGTCATAATAATATAGGCTTTTATATGCTCTGTTGCCTTTACAAAGTCAGAATCTGTAGAACTCATACTGCCTAAACTAAAACTTTCCAACAATATTTCTTCTGCAGCAGCTCCTGCGTAATCAATAAGTATCATAGTTTTTACATCTTCTACATCCTGCGTATTATATGTTGTTATAGTTTTAGACAATGTCACACGAAAATTACTCACATTTTGAAGATATGCCATTAAAGCATGTCCTGCCTCATGAACTATACAAACTTTTCTATTGTCTGATATTGCTTTTTCTTCTTTTTCTGAGGCTATTCCTAAACTATCAAAACAACGTTTATATCCAAAACAACATTTATCTCCTATTAAAACTTTAGATAAAACATGAGAAAAGATTAATAGAAGCAATGTTATTTGAAAGAGAGAACCTGCCATTTTCCCAAATACATCCCTTTTTAATGGTGCCATTTCATCCCAATAAAAAAATATTATTAAAAAAGCAGTTCCGCACGATACTATAAAGCATCGCATAATGTTTATAAAAATTGTGTATAAGGTGTATAGGTGTATTTCAATTAATTTTTTTTTATTTTTTTTCATTGTATCTTCTCCCTTTTATTATTAAACTTTATTTTTCCTAATATTTACTTCTTTCCCTTCCTCTTTGGAAACTGGAATTTCACCTTTCCTTCCTCATCCAGCACCAGATATGCAGGATATGTACCTCCTTCTTTTTTGGTGAATCCTTTTATTAGTGAGGTTTTTCCCTTTTCCAGAAGCTGGATTACCTGGCTTTGGGTTAGTTCCTTTTGTGCAATAGTTTTCCAAATCGTTAAACCACAATTTTTCTCCCTATAATTGCTGCAGTAATAATTCTTCTTGCCTTCCATAATATCTCCACCGCAAATTGGGCAGGTACCGATCTTTCCCCTGGCACTGATACGTTCCATCTGGACATCTGTTTCTCTGTTACTGTTTATAACCTTGGCAATATCCTTCTTTGTTTTCTCTACTACAGACTGCAAAGTCTCTTCATTCCGAAATACTTTCTTTAAATCCATTCCAATCTCCACAGTCTTTGTTTTCTCCATATCAATCCACAGCTGTTCCAGGGCATGAATCAACGCAGTTCCTTTGTCTGTAATAAAAAATGCATTCTTTTCCTTTTTTATGTACTCATAACGCAGGGCATTTTGAATGATACCCGCTCTTGTAGCTACAGTTCCGATTTCGCATCCCTGGAGTATTGCTTTATAATCCTCTTCTTCATCCTCCATATCACTTTTCTTGAATGGATTTTTCAAAAATCCATTTAGTTCTGCTTCATTTACATGGGATGGTGGTTTTGTAGTTTTTTCTTCCAGGGAAAGTTCCATCTCCTCTATGACTTCTCCCTCTTTAAATACTGGTAGCATCTTCTCACTTTTTATTGGTTCATACTTTAGGAATCCCTCTGAAACAATGGCAGTTCCTCTTAATTCCATGACATACTCACCAATACAGATTTCTACTTTTGTTTCCTGGAGAATTGTTTTTTCTTTCAGAAAATTGCAAATAAACCTGTTTTTTATGGTTCTATATACATTTTCCTCTTTTTCATCCAGTCCTTCTGGTTCCTTCTCTGTGATAATTAAAGCTATATGCCCTTCTATCTTACTGTCATCAAAAATACTCTTGCTATCCCGTAATTCCAAAGAAATATTTTCTCTGGCTGACAACTGCTTTAATAATGTCTCCACACTTCCTTTTTCTGCTGTTGCAAGATATTCTGTATTGGTGCGGGGATAAGTAACATAGCCTTTCTCATACAGTTTTTGTGTCAATTCCAGAGTTTCGGCAGAAGAATATTTATAGTCCTTAGACATTTTGTTCTGTAGCTTGTCAAGGGAAAACAGCTTTGGTGGATTCTTAGCAACTTCCTTACTTTCCACTTTGGATACCACCGCCTCAATTTCTGCGGTAATCTTGAGTTTTAAGAAAAGCTCTGTACAAAGCTGCTCTCCTGCTTTCTTTTGCTCACTGGTAAAACGGACATCCTTTAACTTGCTTTTTATCTCTATGCCATCCTTCTGGAAACTGCCTGTTATCTCATAGTAAATCTCTTTCTGGAAATTGGATATTGCTGCATCCCTGTCATAGATAAATTTCACAATAGGGATCAATACCCTTCCTACCGGGAAGAACCCGCCCGTTTTTAAAGTCACATACCGGGAAAAGTTAATACCCCACAGCCAGTCAACATAGGTTCTTGTTAATCCTTCATCATAAAGGTTTCCGTATGCTTCTTCTGGTTTTAGGTTATGTAATGCCTGGGATACAAACTCTGGTGTTGTGGCAGTAAGCCAGATACGTTCTACTGGTTTTTCTATACCAGTTTCCTTCTCCAGTTCATGAAGAATGTTTAAGATAATCACACTACCTTCTCTATCTGGATCACCAGCATTGATTACATTTATCACATCCTTTCTCTGAAAGAGCTTCTTAATGATTCCATACTGTTTTTTTACTCCGCTATCGTCTTTCAATATGTATTCAAACTGTTCCGGAAAAAAAGGAAGCTGTTCCAAGGTCCATTTTACCTTCTCACAATTCACGTATTGTTCTATGCTCTTTAATCCAAACAAATGACCAAAAGCAAAGGTTACAATATAATCCTCATTCTCAAAATATCCGTCTGATTTTTCCATTTTCCCAATCCCTGCACAGATCTTCATTGCAAGGCTGGGTTTTTCTGCAATAATTAGTTTTTTACTCAATTTGTAAATTCTCCTTTCTCATTATCTGTCTGCAACCGTTTTATGGTCTGCATCTGCTTTTTCTTAACCAGCTTTGTTTCACATCTTATCTGTCTGTTCGGTCGTATATAGTCAATGATGATTTCACCTGTATCTATATCTAACTGGTATCCCACGCAATGTCCCGGCATTCTTTCTAAAGGTATTTCAAATGTAAATGGGAGTTCCCTGTTATGGATAAAAAACAACTCATATTTATCCTTTATGCCCTTTTTCAGATATTCCGTCCTGATTGCTATAATTTGTTCTGCCACCCATTTATCATCTGCTTTTACACCAATGTACACATAATTATTATTTTCATAAGAGAATATGTCCCCCATCCGGACGGAACCAGAGGTTGCAACAGGGATATCCATACTCTCTATTTTGTCTTGTACCTTCTTTGCCCCTGTTATATCTGGCTGATTGTATTTTTTCATTTCTTCCATGCAAAAAAACAAATCCAGCTGCTCTATATGTCCTACACACTTTGTATCCAAAGGATTAACCCCCTCTCTTTTTTTCACGCAAAAAAGGTGCAGCCTCTATGTCTGTTTCTTTTCATAGACGCTACACCTTTAAATTTATTTTAATATTCAATTGACTATCTGCTTTTCTTCTTTTGTTTTTTTGTTGCTTGCTTTTTCACTTTTTCTTTTTTAATTGCATAATCTCCTGGAGTTCCATCATAAGAAAACAGATGATTTAGGGAATGCTCTTTTGTAATATCCGTCTTTCTTATGTCTCGAACACATTTTTCCAAATAATTATATTTTATAAGTAAACCATTAATAATTGCAGTAACTTTAGTATTACTTAGTGCTTCCTTGCTTACATAAACACTGCCTTGCAAATGTTCAAATCCATTTTTCCCCAAATACTTCCGAATATTTTCATAAATACTCCTATATTTTTTCCCAAGGATTTCTTCAGCAATTTTTGTATCAATGTCAAATGCTATCTGCTTTCTCGTCATTAAGCAATCCCCTTATCCTGATTCCATTCAAAAAGTTCTTTTATACAATCTTCCTTTTCTCCATCAATATCTGCTATGCACTTATTCATTATTTGTATAAAATCTGGATCTTTCTCCGTTTTTTTCACAATATATGAAAGTGCAATACACATGGCATCCTCTCCCTCTAGCTCAAAAAACAAGTACTTGGTCTCACATGCACCATTCTCCTTAAAATAGGATCTTATTTCGGAAATGACTTCGTTCAAATTATATCCATATTGTTCAGCTTTTTCTTTATTAAAATCAAATAACATAGTAACCATAAGAAAAAACTCCTTTCTATCTACGATTCTATAATCACTAATCTTTACTCCAATTATAACATGTTTTCGGTGTATCGTCTATGAAATTGTCAAGGTGCAATCCAATTGAATACAGTATCCTTTTAAATGTGGATTTATGGATAACTGCCATTTCATTATGGATAAATCTATGCATAACATGTGGACAGCTAAAAAACACCTGACCACATGTTACACACAGATTTACCCACAATTCCATGTACATAGCAGTTACCCACAAGCTCCACATTTTCTGCGAATGCGATAACATCTATATTCTATATACATGGTTAGGTATGTTAAAAGCATTGCTCTGCTTATTTCTGTTTATCCTTAGTTAATTCCAGTTCTGCTACCGACAGAACTTCAAGTATCACACCAATACTCTCATCACTGATAGGATTTTCATTTTCCTGATATTTTTCAACTTCCGCTACTGCCTTCTGAATATCTGCCAATTCAATTATCTTTTCCATAATAAAATTTCCTCCTAAATACTAACAATACAATTCGTCATGACAATACCCAGACTTCCCCGGCTCTGTAAGTATCATGACAGTGATGCAGTTCTTCCAGTGCCTGTTCTATAAACTCCCTGTCTGCATCCAAATTTTCCAAGACCTTAATGAAATATCCCTCCGTAATGGCATTGAACACGCCACTGTTATACATTTCATTTACTTCCTCTTTGCTTTTGGAAAACATCTGCTCCATAAGCTTCAAATATTTATTTTTGTCCATATCCACTGTTCTCCCTATCTTCTTTATGTACTCAGCTTCTTTCAATCAATTCCTTACATTCCTCCATAAACATGTCAAAATCCTTTTGTGAAAGGAATTCCAATACCTCTTTCTTCCCCTCTTCTAACATGCAATGGGTTTTCAGAAGTTCCAGGAACTTTTCACGCAATGCTTTATTATCTGAAATGCATAACTGTGTTGCCCTGATAAAGTCTGTTTCCTTTGTGGTAATACACTTGCCATTCACTCTTAATTCTATTTGGACTATTTTATTTTTCATACGCAGTTCCCTTCTTATCAGCTTCCACACTCCTGCTTCATATTGGTAATCATCCCATGACACAATTTTCCCTGAAGAATCCGTTTGGGTCACTACAACATAATTTACAGACTCTTTATGCATAGATAACCAATGATACTTATCTCCTGCTCTAGTAAATACTTGGGTAACATCATCAGAATATCTTTTATTTCTCTTCCAATTTGTATTATCTTGATATTGATAATATTCAAGTATCTGCTCTGTTTCCTTCTTATTCATTTTCATTGGCAACTATCCCTTCGACTTTAAAGTTTCTACAGGCATCACACTCAGAATATGTCTCAAATGTTGCCTTGATTTTATCATTGACAAGATATGATTGATATACTGTATCTGAAACATTTACTACATATCTTTCTTTCGTGTCACTTTCCAGCGTAAAGCTTTTTTCATTCACCCAAAAGGAACGATAATCATTTTTATTAATAATCATAAATTCGCCCTCTAATATTGTTTTTTCACCCATAAACATGTCAGCAATATAATCATCAATATAATCCTGATTCATAACAAAAAACCCAAGAAATCCAAGACATATAACTAAAATGCAAAAATATTTCCAATTCCAATACATTTCTAACTCTCCTTCCACTATGCCACACTATCCAAATCCTTCTCCAGGATCGTTGTTTTCCGGACACATTTCACAATTCCATTTAACTGCATATATCTTCGAACGGATTTCCATTCTGGGGTGGAAAGTCCAATCATGCCTCTTCTTACTTTGTCACCTGGCTGGAATCCTTTTTCTTTCATTTTGGCAATTGCCAATTCGTAACAATCCGGTTTTCTGTGTTCATAATCTTCATTGCCATCACCAGTTGCCTTTTCATTTTGGCAATTGTCAGAAGTATGGTAACAACGCTCTATAGGCGTAGTTAATATTTTTTTGCCATTATAAAATGCCTTATACTGGTTCATTTTTTCCATATAGGTTTTGTCAATTTTAAACATCAAATCGCCAAAAAGAATGATCTTTACTTTTGCCAAAAATGACTTATTCTCCATATTTCCATTTGCCAAAATTCCATTTTTGCTATAAAGTTTGTACTTCATTTTGACCGCTGTACTGGAAAATAAATTGGAAATTATGTCCGCACCACTTGCCAAAATTATGGAAATAGTGTTGCCAATTTTGGAGTTGCCATATTCAGGAATAATGGATTGGATAAACAAAAAGTTACAATAAATGGAAACTGCCATAACCACAAAACGGAAAGCATTTAACAAGAAATTTTTGTCACTGTGGTACAGGTTCAATGCGTAACTAAAAAATGAGTAGATAATAACGCTTGTCTGCATCAGACACATAAGCAGTACAGCAATCCAATAACGTCCAGAAAGTGCCTCCAGCAATCCACCAGGAGAGCAGGCATTACTAAGTCCAGCACAACTCATAAAAACCGATACCAGAGATGCCAATACCGAAAATACAAAGAAAAACACACTGGCATTCTGCAGCAATACACGCAAGTCAATTTCACACATTTTCTTTGTTACCTTGTCTTTTTTCTCAGCAAGAACTGCATTGTGCTGCAGCCGGCTCATTTGGAAATCGGTAACCTCTGTCTCAATAGAAGACTTGATTTGCTCCCCAACGATCTTTTTTGCAGCCTTCTTAATTTCCTGTTTCTCCATCTTGTCCTTGATACTTCGGAACTGTTCCGATTCTGTAATCTTGCTCATCATTTCATTTCTCTGTTCCATGTTTCTATACCCCTCCTACATTTTCAAAAATCAAAATTATATTGTTATTTATTCACTATAACTTACTTCTTTTAATGTCAGAGCTATTTCCTGTTCTTCTGCACCATTAATAAGTAAATCCTTTGTAAAATCGATAATATTATCCTTTAATTCATCTCCACTTAATCCAGATTGTTTTAAATCTACATCAACAGTTATTGTTAATTCCATCTCCTATCTCCTTTCCATAATTAGCGAACTTTAGCCCTTCTTTGTTTCTTCTTTGGCATTGTAGTTTCCCCAAGTTTTAGACTTTTTTTAAGATTTCCACCCAGCAACTTCATTTTCTTCTCTCGCATACTTTTCCTCACGATAAGATGCAATCTTGTCATCTATATCTTCTAAGGTTTCATCCTCATATCCACCGTATGACACTATATCAACCTCTCGTTCATCATAAATGAGAACTCCATGATCTATTGCCTTAGATACATTATCAATAGAAAAACCAGCATCAAACGCAGACTTTACACAATTCTTATATAGTTCGAGTGCATTCTGTATTTGCCCTTTTTTCCATTCAAAATAATTTTCGATACTTTCCTGTACCAGAGCAAATGCAGGATCTCCAGAGTATTTTTTTAACTTATCTGACAAACTTTTCACGTTCAATTTATTTTCAAAAGCTTGTTGTACAATCTGTTTTTCCATAGATGCTGATATAGTTTTTGTTGCTTTTTCTAATGGACTATATTGTTGAGCAAGCTTATACAAAATATCCTTTTCATTAATTCCTTGTTCACACAAATTGAAAACTGGAGAGTCTAACATTTCTCGTATTTCCCATACCGCATTTAAATTTTCTTGTTCCATATCTTCTTTATAATCCTCTCCACTTTCTTTTGCTTCCTCCAGTGTTTCCGAAACAGAAACCGGGCTTGCATCCGTAATATGGGTATCATACAGGACATACCCCTCTGTTTCTTTGTCAATCCAAAGAAATTTCCCATTAGGCAGCTTTGCACTCCACTGCACCGGCTGTCCGTTATCGTCATTAGCTTCATGTATGATATGCCAGTCTAATTTCCCCTCGGAAACATCTGAAATATCATTCTGCACTTGCTCTATTTGTACCTTATCCTTATCTTCTGGAACTCTAATTGGGTAGTCATTCCAGTTAATAATTCCTTCTTTCCCTTTGTCATAGCTCATTACTAAGTTTCCCATATTTATTTCCAGTTTTATGCCTATCTTTTTTAAGTCACTTACTATTTCATTAAATTCTTCCTTTTCCCAATCCGAAAGGGCGTCCTTACTAATATCATCCAGTGAAACAACAAGTCCCAAATGTTTTGGTGTATCTCCTATCATAGCTTCTACTTGTTTCCTAATATCTTCCATCTTATCCATCCCTCTCTTCTTGTTTTCTGCTTTTCTGCAAAATGTCCGGAAACAATTCCTCAAGCGACTTTCCATAATATTCTGCAATTTTCCAGGCTGTTACTAAACTAGGGATTCTGTCTCCTCGTTCCAGCTTAGACAAATGTTTTTGAGAAATTCCGATTGCAATAGCGGCTTCCTTTTGTTTCTGCCTGCCTCTTGCTTCAATTAATTGTGTTCTAATAACACTCATACTTTTTAACCTACTTTTTCGTTATTTTCATTCTCTTTGCGAATTTTAGCCTCACAAAGTTTAATCATAGCTTGAGTAAACCTCTGTTCATACCCTTCTGTAAATGTTACTTGTACTTTTACCTCTTTGTTTTTATTTTTCATATAATTACACCTCTTTCTTTATTTTTGATATCACTCATGATTTGCACTTCCTTGAATAATACTTGAAACAGAACCTTGCATCCCATGAACCATTATTTGTTTCCACTTTGCACATTCCTCTTCTTTACCTGCCAAATATCCAGCAATAAATGACTTATCTGATTCTGACAATAGTAGGAATTTTTCTGCTACATTCTCAATAATTTCTCTTTTTTTTGCTTTTGCTGTCATGACTTTCCCTCCATTCTCAATCAATTTTTATTAGTATTTTAATCTTTACTCTGTAAATATAATAATCGACAGTGTCGATATTGTCAATAGTTTTTATTAAAATTTCTTTACTCTGTCGATTTTCTGTGTTATATTCAATTTAGGAGGTGAAAAAATCATGAATGAACGACTGAAAGAACTGCGGAAATACTTAGGAATCTCGCAAGATGCATTTGGTCAACGAATTGGGATGTCTGGTGGTGGTATTTCATTACTTGAAAAAGGGAAACGCAACTTTACAGAACAGGTTATCAAATCTATTTGTAGAGAGTTTGGTATTGATTATATTTGGCTGACTACTGGTGAAGGAGAAATGTTCATCGAATCTGATGATGATTTATTTGAAACTATTGATAGAATTATGGCTGGAGAAAATGAACTACACAAGAAACTTATAAAATGGTGTGCTACCTCTCTTGACGAGGAAGATTTGCAACGATTAGAAAAAAAGATTGATAGTTTTATAACAGAATTTTCAAAAAAAAATAACTAGATTTTTATGACTTTTTGGTCAATGGTAAGTATACTTCTGGTGAAAATGATTTTTGGATAATGTAAAAATTTGGAATTTGTTAAATAAAGACTGACAGTCTTTCAACTGCCAGTCTCATTTGTGATGTAAAGATACAAAACGAATTTATATATCCGCTTGAGAATTTTTTCATTATGTATCTTTCCAACTAATTCAATGATAGTCTCTTGATAATACAAGTAAACACCATCCCCTTTCGGATAATATTGTAACATAGATTTCTACAATAACAGACAATATAAGTCATATTTCCATAATTATGGAAATATATAACCAAACACAATTGTTTTAATCTCCCATAACAAAATTAGAATGATTATTATATAGGAATTGCTATTTATATAGCAGAAATGAAGTAAATAAACATATCAAAAAAGTACAATTTTGACAAAATATTCAATTTTTCTCTTTTCAAAATCTCCCAGTAGGAGTATAATACTCCTGCTGGAAGATTTTTTATTTCCTTTTACAAAAGAGAAAGTGCATTATTCAAGCTAAAGTTAATGTAAAAGACTATATCATAGCAAGTATACTATATACTTTAACTTAATTAAGAAAGGAAATTAAAATGAAGAAACTAAAAATATTTTTTATGACACTTATTGGCTGTATTTTAATTCTTAGCATACCTAAGAATAGTGCAAAAGCTGTAGAAACCAGAACACCAATTGCTTTGGATGATACTTGGGTGAGTGATAGCGTAACAGATGATGTAAGATTCTACGAATTTACAATACCAATTGATGGAACATTAAGCTATACATTTCAATCATATTCGTATGGCGGTAAATTATCTTTAATGGATGAATCATTAACAACATTATATTCAGAAACACATTGTGATGGAAGCCAAAGTACTCCTGAAACAAAAACAGATAATAATATTGTACTAGAAAAAGGAACATATGTATTTAAACTATGTTCTTATTGGGGTGATGATTGGACTGGTAATTTTCGTTTAAAAGTTAATTTTTCTCCTAAAGCTGTAATCCCTTTAGATGGTACTTGGGTTGGTGGTGATTTAAAAAGTAATGTAGGTCTTTATGAATTTACATTACCAGCTTCAGGAACTGTAACTTATACATTTCAATCTTTTTCAAACAGTGTAGTATCATTAGGAAATGAGGAAGACTTAGCAGAAATATTACCAGATTATTATCGGGAAACTTATTGTCCTAATGGAAGTCCAGACATTCCTGAATCAAAAACTGAAACCATCGTATTAGAAAAAGGAACATATGTATTTTGGATATGGTCTCATGAAATAGATAACGAAAATGAAAGCGAAATTTATCGTTTAAAGGCTAATTTTACTCCAGCTAATAATAATGAAATTGAACCAAATAATAACTTTGCAACAGCAATGTCCCTGAATATGGACCAAGAAATAACTGGATTAATATCAGAAAGTGATAGTATAGATTTCTATAAATTTACCCTTAATCAGGCACAAACACTTAATATAATTTATCAGCTTAAAGAAGATTATATGCTATCAATTTTTGATTCTGATTTTCTAACTATTGCAGAAAATTGGAATGATGATACTAATATTCATAAATTAGAACTTTACCTTAATTCTGGTACTTATTATATCATGGTAGAAAATACTGGTGCAGATTCCATTGAGGGAAATACAGGTACCTATACCTTAAAATTACAATCTCAAAATAAAATTTCTTCTATAGAATTAAAAAAAGAAACACTTATATTGAAAAAGGGACAGAAATACAATCTGTTATCATCTGTAAAACCTATTAATGCAACCAACAAATCATTAAAATGGATTTCCACTAACCCATCCGTAGCATCCATAAACTCTTCTGGAAAACTAACAACCAAATGTCCTGGAGCAACTACTGTTACTGCAACTAGTAAGGATGGTACTGAAATAAGTGCAAGCTGCCTTGTTATTGTTCTCCCACAGAAAGCATCCATCTCCAAATGTACTACTAATGGTCGTAAAATATCCCTGCAGTTCCTGAAACAAAAGGGTGTTTCCGGATATCAAGTAATATGCTCTACAAATAAAAATTTCAAGAACAAAAACACTTATAACACATCTAGCACGAAATTAGTAACAAAGAAATTGCAGAAAAATAAGAAATATTATTTCAAGGTAAGATCCTATTATACCTATAAAGGTAAAAAGTATTATGGGGTATGGAGTGATATGAAATCTGTAAAAACTTTAAAGTAATCCAATAACATATATTTGATTAAGAATAGCATTCTTCTTACACAGTCGGATGCTATTCTTTTTTAGCTTGTCAAAATATTTCCATAATCGTGGAAATGTTTACATAAATATAGACATTTCATCACACTATGCTATAATATTGTTATTTGTACTTAGATTCAAACAAATTGGTGATTTTTACATTTAATGCAATCGCTATCATTTCAAGCTGAAATAGTGTTGGTGACACTTTACCATTTTCTATGTTGTTTATTGTAGACTTTCCAATGCCAGAGCGTTTTGATAGTTCCATCAATGTAAATCCTTTTTCAGTTCTCATCTCCCACAATAAAATCTTCATTCTGCTCACCTCCTTTCAGGAAAGCTTACAGATTAACAATTTTACTACATTGCAACAAAAAAGAATTAAAAGGCACTATGAGAACTATTTTTTAATTAAATTATTTAGGATGGTGATTATATGATAATAGCTATTTATGCAAGAAAATCTATCTACTCTGACAAATCAGACAGTACACAGGCACAGTATAATATTGCTTTAGACTACTGTAGAAACCACTATACAGATTATGAAATACTTCGATATGAAGACGAGGGGTACACAGGAGCAAACACAGACAGACCTTCATTTAATCTTTTAGTAAATGATATATGTGATAAAAAAATAGATGTTTTAGTCTGCTACAAAATAGACAGACTGAGTAGAGATGTAAAAGACTTTTCTAACTTCTTCTCAATGTTACAGAAACATAATGTCGAATTTGTCAGTATAAAAGAACAAATAGACACCAGCACTCCTCTGGGACGTGCAATGATGTATATTTGTAGTGTATTTGCTCAAATGGAACGTGAAACAATTGCAGAACGTGTAAAAGATAGTATGATAGAATTAAGCAAAACAGGGAAATGGGCTGGTGGACGTGCTCCGCTAGGATATAAACGAAAACGTATTACAATATCAGGAAAGTCTCATACTATATTAGTTGAGGACAAAGAAACATCTAAAATACTAAATTATATATCAGACACATTTTTACAGTGTAACTATTCTTTGAATGGTCTAGAAACTTATTTCAAAAAAATAGGATTCAAAACAGTTGCAGGAAAATACTTTTCTTCTACGCAAATCTGGAATATTCTGTGCAATCCTACATATTGCACTGCAGATCAAGCAGCTTATGATTATTTTGAAAGCTTAGGATGTATTATGGCTGTAGACAAAAATAGATTTGACGGAACTCATGCTGTGATGTCTTATGCAAGAACTTCTGGAGGAAAAAAGAAAACTCATGTTAGTAATCCACCAGAAAAATGGATAATTTCTGTTGGACAACATAAACCTCTCTGGTCATCAGAAAAATTTATTGCAATACAAAATCGTTTTAATAATAATAGAATTGACAAAACAAGAAAATATAAGATAGGTATACTAAAAGGTATTGTTAAATGTTCTTGTGGCTGGATGATGCGAGTAAAGCACAAAGTTGATAAAACATATAATAAAGTGTATGATCATTATTTTTGCCAAAATAGGGCGAGACGTGGTATTGAATTTTGTGATTGTAAATTTGTTTCAGTAGCAAGTATAGATGATTCAGTAATTAATATATTAAAACAAATTAAACTTGATAAAAATATGATTGATAACTATTCCAGCACAGAGAAAGAAAATAATATATCTCTTCATTATCGTTCTCGTTCTGATGTACAACAACATATTTATTCTCTTGAAAGTAAAATTTCTAATTTAACTAATACTTTAGGTACAAACTCCGAATCATCTGCTGCTAAATACATTATTTCTGAAATCGAAAAATTAGATTGTGAATTATCCCGATTAAGATATGAATTACTAGAGATATCAAGTAAAGAAAAAAAGCAAAAGCAGATTGTACATGACAAAGAATCTAAATATAATATGATTTGTAACATTGTAGATAATTTAGGAAATGCAGATTATGATGAATTAAATTCTACACTAAAATGTCTTTTTAAAGAATGTATTTGGGATGGCACTACTCTTCATATAAAATTATAGTTTTTTTCTTACATCTGCTAGTATGTGTGTATGCACACATGT
>CAMWUK010000079.1 GCA_947177415.1 uncultured Clostridiaceae bacterium | reverse complement strand
ACTTTTTCTTACGAAACACGCAGTAAATGCGTGTTTCTACCTGAATAGTTACCTTCAAAGTTACAGTCTAATGCACAAATAATTATTATTTTTAATAACCAGAAAAAAGTTTCACTAATTTCAAAAATTAGTGAAGCTTTTTTCATTTCATGACAGTATATAAGTGAAAAGCTTTTCAATCAAGATATAAAGGAGGATTATCTGTGGTAGAAACAATTTTAAAGCAATTGCTTTTAGAGTATGGAACAGAACTCTATCAATTCTGTTACCGTTTAACTTTAAATAAAGCAGATGCAGATGATCTTTACCAAGATACATTTTTAAAAGCACTTCAGTTAGGTCACAGGCTGATTTGCAGTGACAATTCTTCCGATATGCAGAGTACAAAAGATGCGAATCGGAAAAATAGAAATTTCCTCATGGGAATTGCGGCAAATCTTTGGAAAAATCAATGGCGTAAGAAAAAAGCAAAACTTATACTTTCTATCGATGCATACGAACCAGATGAATTGCCCCTAAAAAGCCAAGTAGATATGGAGGCAGATTACGAAAGAAAAGAAATTCTAAAGGATTTAAAAATCTTAATAGATGCTCTTCCCGAAAAATTAAAACTTGTTATCTGTATGCATTATACCGCAGATATGAAAATCGAGGAAATATCTCAAGTACTACATATCCCAAAAGGAACTGTAAACAGCAGACTGCATCTGGCAAGAAAGCAGTTAAAAAAACGTTTGGAGGCAAAAGGTTATGAAATATGATTTAGAAGAACTATTACAAGAAAAAGAAAATGTTAAACCCTCAAAAAAACTTGACCAGACAGTATTGCACATTTTAGAGGAGAAAACATATATGAGACAAAAACATAACAAAACAACAAATTATGCCGGAAAAATCGCTGCGGCAGTGCTCGCAGGAGTATTAGCAACAGGCGGTGTAGTATACGCAGCCTCTCAGTTGTGGAACCAGGATGTTGCAGAACAATTTGGAGTAAAAGAAAACCAAAAGACAATGGAAGAATTGAACAAACAAGGATTTGCCAATATTCCTACTTCTACAAAGGAAACACCTATTCAGGTAGAAGATCAGGATATTAAAGTTAAGGTGTTGCAGACATTAGCAGACGAACAAACTGCCTATATTTATTTTGAGGTAGATTATGGTAACCAGTACAAAGCCATAGAAAAACAAAGTAAGGCTTATCCAGATAAACATATCCCAGATACTGGTATTGCAAATCCTAATGTAGAATTTCTTATAAATGGAAATTCCCATATCTCCTATTGTGGAGAAGCAGTAGAGATAAAAAATGCACACACAATCACTTATGCTTACCAGATTTTAGCAAATGACCAGAAATTAAAGGATGCTAAAATTGACATGATAATTCATAGCTTTGATATTGATCATGAAAAAGCAGATACTAAACCCGAAATCATATCAAAGGGAAATTGGGATTTAAGTTGGACTTTATCAAACGGAACAACAAAACGTGTGTATACTTTAAACAAAAAGCTTTCTTTAAATAATACCACCATCACCTTAAAAAGTTTAGAATTATCACCACTTTCTTGTAAACTCTTCATAGATCCAGAAGATTATGCTAAAATTTCTAATTTGAATGGCATAGTTAGAGGAACTGGCGAAGAAGAACCAGAAATGGATAAAGACGGAAATTACATTATTTTGCGTTACGAAAATGACTCCAGCACTGACACACTAAATGACTCCAGCACTGGCACACAAGAACTTTCAGATAATGAAGAGATTATATGTCTTAACACACTTTCAGAAATATTCCTTGGCGACAAGTCTTTTGACGGTCTGGAAGGAATAGCATTAGCTGGTGATACAAGCATAGATGCTTTTAGTAAAATTTTAGACATAAATAAAGTAACTGGTTTCCGTTTTGCAGGTCAGAAGATAGATCTTACAGACTGCAATTATAAAACAGTAGACTGTTTTTCAAATAAATAGACGATGACCAGATTGAAATTCCCCATAACAAGTTATGGGGGATTTTTGTATAAATACTTTATTTCATTCTTTATTTTTCTCTAATATATTTTTAAAAGTAATTGCACATCTACTACAGCTTCCCACACATTCTCCACACTGGATACACTCTGCATCTCCTACTTTTTTTATATCCATTTTGCAAAAAGATACACAAGCATTGCAGTTATTGCACTTATCTTGATTCACTTCCAACTTTAACATGGCAACTTTATGAAACAATGCATAAAATGCTCCAAGTGGACAGATAAACCTACAAAAACATCGGAAAATAAAAACTGCAGTAACCAAAACCACAATTAGCACCATTATCTTCCATGAAAATAAGTCTCCAATCAATCCCCTCAGCCTCGTATCCATGGCTGTCAGAATCACACCACCCTCCAAAGTTCCTGCTGGACAGATATACTTACAAAATCCCGGTGTGGCTAAAATCAGTGGAATCCCAACAACAAACACCACCAAAATAATATATTTTAAATAAGAAAGCCTTCTGGTCCACAAATTCTTTTTCAATTTGGGTGTTGAAATTTTATATAGTAATTCTTGGAAAAGCCCAAAAGGACACAAAAATCCACAGACTACTCTTCCAAATATTACTCCGAATAACAATAACATTCCCAAAATATAATATGGAAATTTATATTTACTAGAAATTAATGCTGTCTGCAGGCTGCCAAGGGGACAAGAAGCAATGGCACCCGGACATGAATAACAGTTAAGCCCTGGAACACAAAGCCCTTTCAAATCCCCTTTATAAATTTCACCCTTTGCAAAACCAACTAAATTACAATTGTATAAAATGGCACAAATTACCTGAATCCATTTCCGCTTTCTCATTATCCTATTCCAATACACTCATAACAAATTCGTATTGCTTTATTTTTCATATCATTAAATCCATTCTGGTTTAAACCAATAAAAATAAACACAATAGCTGTAATGATTAGTCCCTTTCTAATATATTTTCCCATGAAAATCTCCCGTTTTGTATTAATCAGTAACTGTTCAGAACCATGAACAGTTACGTTAATCACTCATTTACTACTTCATCAATCGCCTTCTTATACTCCTGATACTGTGCATCTGCATCATCTGCCCCCAAAAAAGTCTTCTTCACTTTACCATCCTTTCCAATAACCAAGGTATATGGTATACCTTGTGTGGGATATTTCATACTAATGGCTCCATCTGTATCATAAGCAATAGGAAAAGTATAACCATTATCTGAAACAAACTGTTTGACAGTATTCTCATCCTCTGAACAATCTACCGCAAGAATTGCTATCTTGTCCCCATATTCGCTATAAAGTTTCTCAAATGCAGGCATTTCTCCAACACATGGTCCACACCAAGTTGCCCAGAAATTAAGAAGTACCACCTTACCTTTCTGTTCAGCCAAGGCAAAAGTCTTACCATCGACAGTCTCTGCTGTAAAGTCTGGAGCTGTATCTCCTTCTGATAATTCTTGATAAGAATCCTGGTTATTCGTATCTCCTTTATCGCTACAACCAGAAACCATTACGAAAAACGCTACAAATAATATAAAAAATAATTTATTCTTCTTTTTCATTGTGTCAGTTATTCCTTTCTTAATGTTAATGTGTAAATAGTTTGAATGGTATCAAAACATCTCCTCTGAATACATACCTAAAACAAATTGAATAACTATAGTATACCTCTGTTTTTTAAACTGTACAACTTTTATTTTAAGAAAAAACCGGTCCGTTTTTCCTTCCACCAGACCGATTTCTTCTTAAAATATATAATTTGTAAAGATGCTTATTTTCCAGAAAACACAAAATCAAAGTTTTTATCCTTCCTCATTCATCTTAGCCAGCTTCGCACTTTGGTCAGCTGCGATTAAATTATCCAAAATCTCTTGAATATCACCATTAAGCACTTCCTGCAAACGATGGGAAGTAAATTTAATACGATGATCTGTCACACGTCCCTGAGGGAAATTGTAAGTACGAATCTTCTCTGAACGGTCACCGGTTCCTACTTGGCTTCTTCTTGCCTCTGCTTCTGCATCTTGTGCTTCCTGCAGCTTCAAGTCATACAAACGGGAACGAAGAACCTTAAGAGCCTTGTCCTTATTCTTAAGCTGGGATTTTTCATCCTGACAGGAGATTACAATTCCTGTAGGAATATGGGTCAGACGTACTGCAGAGTCTGTTGTATTGACACACTGTCCACCATTACCAGATGCACGGAATACATCAAATTTACAATCGTTCATATCAATCTCCACATCCACTTCTTCTGCTTCCGGCATAATTGCAACGGTTGCTGTAGAGGTATGAATACGTCCTCCAGATTCTGTTACGGGAATACGTTGTACACGATGTACCCCACTTTCATATTTTAACTTAGAATATGCACCAGATCCATTAATCATAAAGACTACTTCCTTGAAACCACCAATTCCATTCTCATTTAAACTAATCATCTCTGGTTTCCAACGATTTTCTTCTGCAAAATGCACATACATCCGATACAATTCAGCAGCAAATAATGCTGCCTCATCACCACCTGCTCCTGCACGGATTTCTACTACAACATTCTTCTCATCATTTGGATCTTTTGGCAACAGAAGAATTCGAAGATCATCTTCAATACCACCTAAACGTTCCTTACAATCATTCAATTCCTCTTTGGCAAGTTCACGCATCTCTTCATCGCTCTCTGTTTCCAAAAGAGCAAGGCTATCTTCAATACCTTCCTTTGCCTGTTTATATTCGGTATATTTTTCCACAATTGGAGTAAGCTCTGCCTGTTCTTTCATCAACTTACGGTATAAGTTCTGGTCATTTGCCACACCTGGCTCTCCAAGCTGGTTAAGAATCTCCTCCAACCGTTTTACCAAATCTTCTAACTTATCAAACATGGTAACAACTTCCTTTCTTTCTATACTACACTTTTTTAGGTAACTGTCCAATCACTACCCTATCTAAGCCAGCTAAATCTTTTACCACCCGGCATTCCAAAAAGCCCGCTTCTCTCATCAATGAAGAAACATCTTCTCCTTGATTATACCCTATCTCAAAACAAAGATATCCTTCTGATTCCAAATATTGTCTGGATTCTGTAATAATCCTTCGATAAAAATCCAATCCATCTTCACCACCATCTAAAGCCAGATTTGGTTCATGGCAACGAACTTCTTCCATAAGCTTTGGAATCTCATCTTTTTCAATATAAGGCGGATTAGATACTATCACATCAAACTTTTCAGTAACTTTTTCAAATAAATCACTTTGAAGCCAATTTACTTTACTATCAAAACGCTTACCATTTTCCCTTGCAACTGCCAGAGCATCCATGGATATATCTACACCCATGGCATATTGAGGTTCACACAATTGTTCCATACTTAAGATAATGCATCCAGATCCAGTACACATATCCAAAATCCGTTTGCCATTCGCAAGTTTGACTGCCTCCTCTACCAAAATCTCAGTATCCTGTCTTGGAATCAGTACATGTTCATTTACCAGAAAAGGATAGCCCATAAATTCCTGCTCGCCTGTAATATGCTGCAAGGGAACTCTGCTTTTTCTTGCAGCAATCACAGAACCATACTTTTCTTCTTCTTCCTTTGATACTCTTCTTTGCTTGTCAAGCAGATATTCCATCCGGTTAATATGCAGAGCATACTCTAACAAATACATAGCATTAGTTTGTGCTTCTGGTACACTTGCAGATTCTAATTCCTTGATTCCTTTTCTTACCAACTCTTCCACTGTCATAAAATCACCTACTATAAAAAATACCATTCATATAACTGTCTGGAAACATGAACAGTTACCAGTTTATAACAGTTATCCGCCAGCTATTCAAAAAACTTATCCAAAGCACTCAAAATCTCATCATCGTCATCTTCTTTCTCTGCATCTTCAAGAATACTATCCCGATGAAGTTCTTCTACTGGCAGCCTCGGACGTCTTACCCTGTCAGCCTTCTTTACTACTGCTACTTTGTTATGTACTTCATGGTTCTTAGATTTCTGCGGTTTTTCTTCCTCTTTTTCCTGTATAATCTCTTTCATTGCAGCTTCTGCATCTGGTTGGTCTTTTACTGGCTTTGGAATATCACGGAAAAATCCACCTCTTCTGGTTGTTGCATCTGCTCTTTTTAACGGAGCTACCTTAGTCACAACTGCTGGAGCAATCTTTGGAACAGATTGTTCTTTGGATGTTTTTTCATTTTTATCCTCTTTTTCTATTGTTACTTTCGGATCCAACTCATGTTTATTCTTTTTATGATTTTCACTCTTTTTACTATTTTTACTCTTCTTACTATTTTTGCTACCTTTCGTTTTTTTCTCTTTTTCCATTTCAGTGATATATGCCTTCCAGTCAAATACTGCTTCTACGGACCAAATGGCAATCTCTATCATATCAACTCCCGGTTCCCTTGTAGTAAGTGCTTGCATCCACATACCCGGACGACTAAGAATCTTAGTAAATAAATTATCGTATTTTCCGGTAAAACGTATAAATTCATAAGAAACGCCTGCAATCACAGGTACAAGTAAAATACGGAATAAAATGCGAAGTACCGGATTATCCACACGAATAAACATAAAGAATATAATACTTATTATCATTACATAAAGCATAAAACTGGTTCCACAGCGGCGATGCTCCTTAGACTGTTTGCTTACATTCTCTATTGTAAGTTCTAAGCCATTCTCTACACAGTTTATCGTTTTATGCTCGGCTCCATGATACATATAAACCCTGCGGATATCCTTTGTCAGTGAAATACTAAAAACGTATAAAATAAAGATAGCAAGACGTATTCCTCCTTCTGCCAATGCCTGCATCCACGGATCCTTAACGATTGCTGCTAGTTTTTCGGTAATAAACCAAGGAAGTACCATAAAAATACCAATTGCCAATAAGACTGCTAAAATTACTGTAATTCCCATAACAACAGCTTCTGCCTTCTTTTTAAATAAAGCAGCTGCCGCTTTCTCTAGTTTATCTTGTCTTTCATCTTCCCCTTCTTCAAAAAATCCTGCTGAAAAAGTCAAGGTCTTCATTCCTATACTCAGGGACTCCACAAAGGCTACCATCCCCCTCAGGATAGGCAACTTTAAAATTTTTATTTTTTCAGAAATACTGTGATATTCCTGCTTATCTATAACTATTTCATTATTGGGCTTTCTCACTACAACGGCGTACTTGTCTTTATTCTTCATCATAACGCCTTCAATAACAGCCTGACCGCCAATTCCTGAACTTCTCAATGTACCTCACCACTTTCTATTGGTTAGTGTTACAGAAAAAGGTCACAAAATCCAGTCTCAAATCTACTGAGTTTTGTGACCTTTCCCTACTTATCACATAGTTATATAGTAAACGCTTTAAATAAATGCGTTTACTATAATTGCTCCGCAAGGATGTGCATGGATGCACATAGGAAGTATGCCACTTTGTGGCATGCATCCAGCACAGGAAACGAACCAAAACGCAAGCGTTTTGTTCGTTTCCTATAATTAAATACACTTCAGCGAAATATATTCCATCCACTGAGTACTATAACATACGGGGTTTTATTGAAACTAAACCATATACTATTTGTTTAAACCATATCTACGATTGAACTTGTCAATAGCTCCACGTGCCTGGATAGCCTTCTGCTGTCCTGTGTAGAATGAATGGCACTTAGAACAAATTTCTACGTGTACGCTCTCCTTTGTAGATCCTGTTACAAATGTGTTACCACAGTTACAAGTTACTGTAGCCTGATAATAGTCTGGATGTATTCCTTCTCTCATGTTTTCACCTCTTCTATCGGTCCCAACCGATTGTAATTCTAAAATATTTATAAACAGCTCTTTCATTATAGCATAGCCTTACAACTATTGCAATAGATTTTTTACAACTATTCTCCTCCAAGCTTAAAAGCACCAAACACACCTACTGCCAAGGCTAACAAACCAGTTATTATAGATACAAAACCAAAATTAGCCACAAAGCTATTCCAGTTCATAAGTACAATGGCAATCGGAGATGCCACAATTAGTCCAATAATGGAACTATATGCTACTGTTGGTGCTTTTTCAAATAACAACTCTACTAATTTTGCAATGGCAAAAATACCAATAACAGCACCAACAGCAACAGGAATAAGTACACCACATCCAGTTAAGATCCCTGGTATGTCAAACTTAATCAACGCTTTGACCATATCATTGATAGTCTCAATAATCACCTGATAATATCCCATAATCATTAACATCATAGAACCACTAACACCAGGTATAACCATGGTTGCTGCTGCCACAATTCCTACACCAAATAATTTTATGCAATTGACAAAACCAAAAGTTACATCTGCTGCCTGCCCTTCCGTTTCTCCAAGGGCAGCAAGCCCTACAACTAATGCAAAAAACAGGATAAATCCCAGAATAGCACCAACTCCTAGCTTCTGCCCCTTTACTTTGTTCATCATCATCGGAAGTCCTCCCACAATTAACCCTATGAAGAGCAGATTCGTCTGAATCGGAATAAACGTAAACATTTTCTCAATAACTGCTGATAAAAGTATGACACCAAGGGCAGCACCTAAAATAATTGGTGCTACAAACTTAACACTCTTCTTAAATTCTTTAAATAAATGGGTTAGACAATGTATTAACTTATCATAAATTCCCATAGAAACCATCATGGTTCCTCCGCTTACCCCCGGAATTGCATTAGCAATCCCGATAACCATACCTTTTAAAATACTTTTTACTAATTCCATAAAAACCTCCATTATAGTTTAAGACTCAATCCTCAATTAGTTACAGTTCACACCTACGGTGCAAACTGTAACGGAATCCAGCCTATTTGTAATTCGCCTTTGGCGAAAGGCTGGATTCTTGGCTATTCTACATTCTTGGCACATAGCTTGACAGCAAGTGTCAAGCTTGTGAGTGAACAGTAACCTCAATTATGCAGCATTCCGATTCATCATAAGATATACGAAATAGCCTGCATAACAAAGAAGCATCAACACTCCCACTGGTCTTTTTAGTTTCTTTGCACGAAGTACACCAAGAAGTAATAAAATTCCCGCACCTATCATTACAAAGCCATCCACAAAGAAATGCTTTAATACATAATCTACAGGTGTAATCATAGCTGTAATGCCAGTTACAAATAGGATGTTAAATACATTGCTTCCTACAATATTACCAATCGCAATATCTGCTTTTCCTTTTCTTGCCGCTGTTACAGAAGTTACCAGTTCTGGAAGAGAGGTTCCAAATGCCACAATGGTAAGTCCTATAAAACTTGGACTCATACCAAATACTGTTGCAATTGCTGATGCAGAATCCACAACAAAGTCACTACCTAGTACAATCAATGCTGCTCCACCTATTGTTGCAACAACCAATAACCATATTGGTTTTTCTTTGTTCTCCTCCTGTGCCTCTTCCTTGCCCTTCTTTGCCATGTATAACAAATAAGCCATGTAGATACAAAAGAAAATTCCTAAAATTACTCCTTCTATACGGGTAATCACTTCACCTGTATAACCAAGAACCACCATTAACACAGAAATTCCAATCATAAATGGTAATTCAATTTGTAATGTAGATTTCTGAATTGCCACTGGAACAAAGATGGCAGTAATTCCCAGAATTACCAAAATATTCATTATATTACTTCCTACTACATTTCCTACAGTCAAATCCGCACTGCCTCCTAATGCTGCTGTAATACTTACCGCAGCCTCTGGTGCACTGGTTCCCATCGCTACAATGGTAAGACCGATTACCAATTGTGGTATTCCAAATTTGCCCGCAATCCCAGATGCACCCTCCACAAAAAAGTCTGCACCTTTTACTAACATCACAAAACCTATTACTAATAAAACAGCCTGTATTAGTATCTCCATAATTTAATTGCCTCCTTTTCATTCATCTATATATACTTTCAAAACATTGGTATTCATCCTGTTCCTTCTCATGATTCTTCCATAGGTTCTGCTGTTATTTCTACTGTAGGACTAGGATTTTGTACATCCTTTTTTTCTGTAGTCTGGTTCTTCTTTATCATAAACGCTACAATTCCAAGCATGATCAGAAAACAAATTACAGCCATAATGAGGTTCCATCGTTTTTCATCATCTTCCATACCAGTCTTCCTCCTTAATCTTTATCCATAAGTTATCCACATCTTTTCCACAAAATGTGGATATAATCCACCGAGTTATACACATTATCCACATTTTTAGGTGGAAATTTCCACAAAAGTGGACATTTTTTTCACTTTTTATCCTATATAAACTTTTCTAAACCTCATCTATCCTTCTACACACGAATAAATAGGCTCCTTCTTTTCTGGAAATCTCAAATTCCTCCAATATAGTATACCACTCTTTCCGTAATGTCTGCTTCAAAATATCCCTGTCATAAGTAAACAATACCAGAATTCCATTTATTTTCAAGTGTTCTTTTGCTTTTTTCCAAAATTCTTTATAAATACAAGTAATTTCTTTTTTGTCTTTTTGCCCCATAATTCTAGGCATATTGGTAATCAGTTCATCAAACAGATATTCATGGGTAAAATCAAAAAAGTCCCGGTTGATATAATTTACCCTGATATTTGCAAGTGCAGTATTCTCCCTTGCGGCTTCAATCCCCTTTCCATATATATCTATGCCATACATATCTCCAACCGGCAGAACTTTTTGACGTTCCACTAACATAGTTCCTACACCACAAAATGGATCTAAAATTTGTGCCTTTTCTGTGAAATAATCTTTTGCCAATTCCATAAGAAGTGCCGCATTGACAGGATGAATACTGGAGGCAATTGCATTTCTCCGATAAGAAAAACGCTCATCTGGTATCGTAAATAGTTTAACTAAAAAATTGTAATTTCCCTCTTTGTTTGGGATCAGCCTTAATTCTATTTCATAATGGGAAGTAGAATTTACAAGTTCTCCCTTTGTTCCTTCTTCTATTATTTGTGCCATAGTTTTGGTAAGAATACTTTTTTCTTTTCTATCCATAGCACCCTTACATTCTATTCGGAATAGAAATGGAGCATTCTCTTTGTGTCTCTCTTTTAAAAATGTCACCAAAGAACTATCTATAATCTGATTGGCAAGCTCTGTTGCCTGATCCTTTACCTTCTTGGAATGTATCTGTAAAACATTTTTATCCTCTAAAACAAATAAAAGTTCTGTGTAAGTACGAATTGGGAGAATATCTTTTAAATCTGCTGTTCTTGCCATAACCCCTGCACCAAATACCTTTGCACGATGGCTCTTCATCTGTTCAAAAGTAACGCTTTGATAATTACGATTAGTTAATAATACTATCTTTGTCACTTTTTCATATCCGGTAAAGGTATGACGTTTGGTTCCTTCTATGGCTGTCACTAACTCTCTTAGTAGCTTAATCTCTTCGTTTCTGTGTTTTTTTTCTTCTTCCTTAGGTTCATAAGACTGTACCTGTTCCAGTCTTTCCTTAAACCTATCCAGATACTTTCGGTAATCCATTTCCTTCATTGCTGTAAGATAACTTCCTCTTACAAAAAGTTTATCTTCCCGCTCGTATGCCTGATATAAATAATCCAGACTTTCCTTGTTGCCAATTTTCCCAAGAATCTGGGCTGCATTTTTCCGGATCTTTGGATCTTCTGCCTCCAAAAGCTTATAAAATATACCAAATTCATTCCCTAAAGCATACAGCATTGCATGTTTTTTTGTCTGGTCAGCAATAGCAGCTTTCAAATCAATTAAATTTTTCCTTACATCTATATTTTCCTTTATTTTTTCTAAATATTCACGAACCAAGGCATTCCTTCCCTTCTACTATCTTTAATCATTAGTCAATTGCGAAATTCACATTATCTTAAATTATTTTGTGCAGATTTACATATCATAAGCAAGGTGCTTTCGAAACCGTCGGTACTTAGGTGCTGTTTTTTAGCACCTTATGTACCGCTACGGTTGAGAGCAGTGAGAACGTGCCTTGCGTTGATATGTGAACTTTGCACAAAAGCAGGGTGAGCAAATTGAGTTTCGCAATTGCCTATCTTTAATTATTTATAGTCCACTTTATATAAAAACAAACCACAGCTACTCACTGTTACACCTGCATATTTCCGTTTGGGATTATCTAATGCAAAACGAACCTGCTCTAAAGTCCGCTCTCCTCTTCCTACCTCCAAAAGAGTTCCTACCAAAATACGCACCATATTATACAAAAATCCATCTCCAGTAATGGAAATTGCTAAGAGATGTTTTTCTCTCTTAAAGGTAATATTATAAATTCTACGAATAGTATCTTTCTTCATATCCTTTTCCGATGAAAATCCCCTAAAGTCATGTTCACCCAAAAATAAACAGCTACATTCCTTCATTGCATCCACATCAAGTTTATTTCCTACCCATAGGGAATATTTTCGTGAAAATACGCAAGGAATCTCTCTGGTATCCAGATAATAAACGTATGTCTTTTTTATTGCACTATAACGGCTGTGGAAGTTATTTTCCACCTCCTCCAAAGATAGAATCCGGATATCCTCTGGCAGTTTATAGTTGCAATTCTCTTTCCATCTTTCTAATGTAAATTTGTCGGTTAAAAAAGAAGATGGCACATGAAAATTTGCCACCTGTCCTTTTGCATGGACTCCGGCATCCGTTCTTCCAGAGCCTGCGATTTTTAAGTTGTCCAGCTTTGTAACTTCCTGTAAAACTGTTTCTATACAGTTTTGAATAGATTTCTTCTTTTGTGTTCCTCCAAGACGCTGCCAGCCTGAGTATCCAGAGCCATCATAAGAAATCAACATTTTAAGATTTTTTCTATCTGCCATAATTAAAAATCGTCTGATATCGGTGCTGCATTTACAGTCTGGATATCAAAATGTAACTCTACATCCGGCTGGTAATGATGAAGTTCATTGTATTTTTCTACAATCCGGTTTGCTACCATAAGACCATCCTCTATGGTGGAATCCATTAAAATTACTACAAACTGGCTACTGCTGTAATTGGTTGCAACATCTCCACGACGAATGGATTCATTTACTGCATCCCTAAGGTTATCCATAGCAAACACCAATTCTGTTACTGTAGGAGAATTCCCATCTGCTTTTATAAGAGTGAAAAGTAACGTCTGCACATCTTGTCCGGTTCTTCCTATACATCTTGCCACAAACCGGTAAATCTTCTTAAATCCATCATACTCTACCTGATAAGCTCCCTTTTTATATCCCATTTCCTGGATAAAAGACCGTAAATGCTCTAAATCTACCTGTGTACTCTTTTTCTTTATATTCCCTGTGTCATGGGCACCCTCTTCACTATAAAAATGATAAGATCCCTTTCCATTCTGTTTCACATAATAAAGAGCACGATCTGCATTTTGATAAAGTTCATTAAAATTACGTCCATCCATAGGTGCCAGTGCCACCCCGGTAGAAAACCGGATATGTCCTTTGTCTTCTGGTAAAATAATACGTTTCTCCAAAGTTATAATCATCTGCTCTATTTTCTCAGAAACTACGGATTGGTATGCTACATTCTTTAAAAAAACAATAAATTTATCACCACCCAGACGACCAACAATATCATTTTCTCTGGTAAGAGCAATTAGTGTATTACTAAATTCTTTCAATATTTCATCGCCTACAATATGACCGTATGTATCACTAATTCCTTTATAATCGTCTAAGTCTATCATAAGCAATGCACCACTATGTCTTCGTTCCTTCAAATATTCATTAATAATTTTTTCTGTATGTATCCCATTCCAAAGCTTTGTAAGCGGATCTCTCTTTGCTAAAGCCCAGATTTCATCCACTTCCTCATTCTTTAAATTAATTTCCTGCTGGATCTGGCTTTTTAATCTTTCCACCTCCAGCACATGCCTGATTCTGAACAAAATACCAACTTTGGTGTGAGGCTGAAATATAAAATCATTCACACCTATTTCCATACACTTCCGTTCAATCTCTTCATCTGCTCCATCAGAAATTACAACAATTGGAAGTCTTCTCAATTCATCCTTACTCTTAATATTCCCTATTATTTCTAAAACCGGGAAATACACTTTATCATATTCCAAGATAAGTACATCTGGTATTTTATGTTCCAGAATTTTTCTCATTTGTTCTCTGTCTGTGCAGATTTGCACCTTATATTCCTCCTCCAGAGCTTCTTTAAACAGCTTCTGGTTTTCTGTATCTTTTACAACAACTAGAATGTCCTTCATAATATTCCTCCTTTCTGTTCTAATAAACCTAGTCGATTGCGAAACTCTCATTATCTTAAATTATTTTGTGCAGATTTACATATCAAAGCAAGGTGCTTTCGAAACCGTTGGTACTTAGGTGCTATGTTTTAGCACCTTATGTACCGCTACGGTTGAGAGCAGTGAGAACGTGCCTTGCGTTAATATGTGAACTTTGCACAAAAACGGAGAGAGTAAATTGAGTTTCGCAATTGCCTACTAATAACTAATCAGCTTCATTTCGGGCTGCCAGCTTGAATACTACCTTCGGCTCTCCAATTACCACCACATGGTCTCCTGCTTCGAAAGTATATTTTCCACCCGGAAGTGCATTTAAACGTCCACCTTTTTTTATTGCAATGATATTAATCTGATATCTGGTACGAATACTTAAATCCACAATATTCTTCCCCACCCACTCTGGCAAAATAGCAATTTCAAAAATAGCATGGGTAGAAGTAAGTTCTACATAGTCAAAAATATTCTTGGAATTATAACGTACCGCAAGTTTCTCTGCAATTTCCTTTTCTGGATAAAATACCTCATCTGCACCTATTTTCTTTAAAAATTCTGCTTGTCTTTCTTTATGGGCATTTACTACAACACATTTTGCTCCTAATTCTTTTAACATACTGGTAATTTCCAAAGAATCATAAGATTCTTCACCAATAGAAACAAAACAATAGTCGAAATTATTCACCCCAAGGGAACGCAACACGCCTTCATTAGTACAATCCCCTACAAAACAATCTTTGAACTGTGGTGATAATTTCTGAATAAGCTGCTCATCTTTATCTACAATCATGACTTCATTTCCCAGTTCCTGCATCCGGACTGCCAAATGTCTTCCTAAAGTTCCAACTCCAATAATCAATACGGTTTTCATCACTATTTCCTTTCTGAACCACTAACCAATCATAATCCGTTCTGCTGGTCTTTTCAATGGTGCTTCTGTCTTTTTCTCTGCAAATACCAAAAGCAGGGAAAGTCCTCCAATACGTCCACCATACATAAGTATAATCAATATTATTTTTGTAGCTAATCCAGCCGTTCCACTTAATCCCTGAGTTAATCCGGCTGTTCCAAGAGCTGAACTGGTTTCAAATAATACACCTGAAATCTCAACCCCTTCCAATGCACAAATTACCATAGTTGCAACAAGAACAGCTACTATATATAAAAATACAATTACTGCTGCATGTTTAATCAAATCTTTATTAAATCTGCGTTTTGCCACAGTAATATCTGTACTTCCCTTTGCCATCCCCCATACAGAGAGAATCATAACTGCAACAGTAGTTGTCTTCATCCCCCCTGCCGTAGAACCGGGACTTCCTCCAATTAACATTAAGATATCTGTAAGCAAACTGCCAGAAGGCGATAATGTATTTAAATTCATTGCGTTAAAACCAGCAGTTCTTGTAGTTACCGACATAAAAAACGCTGCCAGCCATTTTTGTGGCATGGTAAGTAGTGCCAGATTCCCTTTGTATTCAAATACAAAATATCCCAACATACCTATTGTAATAAGCACTGCTGTTGTAATCAATACCACAAGAGAATGCAATGAATATTGCCTTATCTTACATTTATGCTCTAATACATCTGTCCATATAGTAAATCCAATACCTCCAATAATAATTAACATTGCTATTACAATTAAAACATAAGCATTGGTACCATACCGGCAAAGAGAGCCTCCACCATCTGGATATCTGCCCATCAAATCAAATCCAGCATTACAAAATGCAGAAATGGAGTGAAAAATTGCATTATATATTCCTCTTGTCCAACCCATTTCCGGTACAAATTGAAAGGAAAGAAGAATTGCACCAATTCCCTCACATAAGAACGTAATTGCTGCAATAAGACGTATTAGCTGAATCATTCCACTAATACGCATATTTCCAGATGAAACCATGAGAATTTTCCGTTCATGAAGCCCAATTCTTTTCTTCATAAATATAGCAAATAAACTGATAATTGTCATAAATCCAAGACCACCGATCTGAATCAAGCCCAGAATAACCAGTTGTCCAAAAACATTCCAATGTGTAAAAGTATCATAAGCTACAAGCCCTGTTACACAAGTTGCACTTGTTGCTGTAAATAATGCATCAATTGGTGCTGTCCAGCTTCCATCTCTGGTGGAAAATGGTAAGCAAAGAAAAATCATTCCCACTAGAATGACACCGAAAAAACTCAACGCAATCAGTCTTGTATAACTAATATTTTTTAACCTCTTAATCACAATGGTGCCTCCATATCCATTTATAGTGGTACTGCCGAAGATGGCATGTCAATTATAATACAACTTTCCTATAGTATAAAAAAAAACATGAAATAATGCAAGTATTACAAATTTTAAATAAAGAAATCCAAAACCTCTTCTTCATCCTGAAATATATAGTTTAATTCCTGACATAAATTATTATTAGCTTTTGTAAGAATTTCGGAAACTTCTGCTGGTAAATCTACTGTATGTTGGTTTAGCCATATATTCGCCTTGCCCCAATTTTCTGGTACAGCAGACTCCAGCCATTCTTGTGCCAACTCTCTATCTGGCACAACTTCTAAAATTTCCTGCTTTTTATTTCTTATAAAATCCCGTAATTGTAAGGCTTCCCCTTTTGTCATTACAGCACGCACCACTGTTTCATGTTTCTCTGCCGGAATATAAGAACGTTTCTTCTTATCTGCAATAGATTGCAGCAGATAATACTGCATCTGCTGTTCTTTCCCTACAGCCAGCTTGGGAATATCTGCTACTATACAGACTCCCTGTGCACTGGTTACTACATAATCTTTCTTTTGAAACATCTTCTGCACTTCCTTGTATCCTAATATTGTGCATAACTCGGATTGGTAAACAAAATTCCAAGCATGTTCTATAATCTCAATTATTCTATATATATAAGTGGTTCCAAATCAAAAGAAATCTGATCCAGCAAGGTAGAACTTGCTACCACCTTATACTCTTTCTTCCATGTTTGATATGCTTTTGAAAAAGCCTCTGTTTCTCTGTCCAGAATTACCCTTTCCTTGTACTCTAATGTCTTCGCCTCATCATAAGGAGCTAAACAGCAGAGAATATAAAATCCTTCCTCTGTTTCAATCACATCACTGACTTGATTCTGTTCCATGGAAAAAGCAATATCTATAAACTTTTCTGGACCATTGTTGTGGCTAAAAGTCATTTCCACTGTTTCATCATCTGAATTTCCTTGGGCAAATGACACAAAATCACTCTGTTTTTTTGCCTGTTTCTGCAATGTAGCTGCCCGCTTTTTCGCACTTTTTATCTGCTCTTCACTAAGATTTACTTCATTGCCGTTTTTGTCCACACCGGAAGTACGCACTAAAAGATACCCTATTGTTACTTGTTTTGCCTCTTCGTCAGAAATATTAGTATCTACTGTTCCTGCCACCACATCATACATTTTTTTTGCAAGAGCATGCTCCTGATAAATCTTTTCCACTAAAGATTCTGTAAGGTGATACTCTGCTGCCTCTTCTGGAAGAGCCTCCACAAACTCTTTTGCTTTTACCTTTGCCTCATTACTCTCTTCTTCTGTAAGTTCACACTTCTGTTTTTTTGCCTGCTGGCATATAATCTTTATCTGGGTAATTTCTTCTAAAATCTCATCTTTGGCATAACTTTCAACAGATTTTTCTCCATCCCACTTAAAATCCCATACCTTTGTAAACAAACTTTTATCATACGCAGACTTTATCTGGTACACATAAAATAAAATTTCATTTAATGTAACTTCCTCTTCTCCTACCGCCATCACATTCGTATCTAATTTCATGTCCTTTGTTTCGTAAATGGAAGTTATTTTCGTTTTGTCTTCCTGATCATTTTTTGTTTTACTACATCCGGATAATGCCAACATTGCCACCAATACCAGTATTCTCCATTTTTTTTGCTTCATATAAGGCTCCTCCTTTTATTTACCGTAACTGTTCAGAACCATGAACAGTTACATTCTAAGCCCATAATAATTCGCCTTCGGCGAAGGGCTTAGAACAATCAACTTTCACTTTTTCTCAGGTCACACGCAAAGTAAATGCGTGTTTCTACCTGAATAGTTACTATTTACCTTACTTTCGTTTTAAAAGTGTGGCTTTCATATCTAGTAATAGTTTTTTTGTTTCCTCCAACATTTCATATGGATCTATCTTTTGCTTTTCTTTTCCTGTTCTCCATTGATAAGAAAAAATTGGTGGATGCTGTGGTGTAAATTTGAGTCTTCCTCCATACTTTGACATAAGCTCCAAAATTCCATCTACCTGGATATCTGCCTTTTCATACATAGTAAGTTCCACAAAATTTGTCTGCTTTTGTTTCACTTGTGTTACATACACA
Organism: uncultured Clostridiaceae bacterium; assembly: GCA_947177415.1. Taxonomy (GTDB): domain Bacteria; phylum Bacillota; class Clostridia; order Lachnospirales; family Lachnospiraceae; genus CAG-411. The sequence continues at coordinate 4,455 of CAMWUK010000079.1, read as the reverse complement.
TCATGGGCAAGTGCTTTAACCAAAACAATTCCAAGCAAATTGTCTACTGCTTTTGGTAATTCACCAAAACGGTCTACTAATTCCTCTTGCATATCCATCCATTCTTCTTCTTTTTCAATATCTGCAATCCTCTTATACATTTCCAATTTCTGGAATTCACTGCGGATATAGGTTGCCGGAATATAGGCATCTATATTTATGTCTACAGCAGTTTCAAAGAATTCTTCTACCTTTTCTCCCTTACATTCTAAAACTGCTTCATTTAGCATCTTACAATACAAATCATAACCAATTGCTTCCATGTGTCCATGCTGCTTTTCTCCAAGAAGGCTTCCTGCACCACGAAGTTCCAAATCTGTCATAGCTATCTTAAAACCTGCACCCAGCTCCGTAAATTCCCGCATTGCCTGCAAACGTTTTTCTGCCACTTCTTTTAGTACCTTATCCCTTCGGTACATCAAAAATGCATAAGCAGTACGATTGGAACGGCCTACCCGTCCCCTAAGCTGATAAAGCTGGGATAATCCCATCTTATCTGCATCATGTATAATCATAGTATTGACATTGGAAATATCCAGACCTGTTTCTACAATTGTAGTAGAAACCAGTACATCAATTTCTCCATTCATAAACTGATACATAACTTTTTCTAACTCTCTTGCACTCATTTGTCCATGAGCGAAGGAAACATTTGCCTGAGGCACAAGATTTGCTACATGGTTTGCCACTTCTTCTATCTGATTTACCCGGTTAAAAACATAAAAAACCTGTCCATCCCTTGCCAATTCTCTATGGATTGCCTCTCTTATAACTTCATCATTTTCCTCCATTACAAATGTCTGGATAGGAAGCCTGTCTATCGGTGGTTCTTCTAACACGCTCATATCACGTATTCCAATTAAACTCATGTGAAGTGTTCTTGGAATTGGTGTGGCAGAAAGGGTAAGCACATCCACATTTTCCCGAAGAAGTTTAATCTTTTCCTTGTGAGTTACACCAAAACGCTGTTCCTCGTCCACAATCAAAAGACCTAAGTTCTTAAAGGATACATCCTTTGACAGCAAACGATGGGTTCCAATAACGACATCCAACTGTCCCTTCCGCAGGCTTTCCAAATCTTTTTTTTGCTGGGCAGGTGTACGGAATCTGGATAACATACCTATCTGTATAGGAAATTCTTTCATCCGCTGAATAAAGGTATTATAATGCTGTTGTGCCAAAATAGTAGTCGGCACTAAAAAAGCTACTTGTTTTCCATCAGATACTGCCTTAAATGCTGCACGGATAGCAATTTCTGTTTTACCAAATCCCACATCCCCGCAAATCAGGCGATCCATTATTTTACTACTTTCCATGTCCTGTTTGGTTGCTTCAATTGCTGACAACTGGTCATCTGTTTCTTCATAAGGAAACATTTCTTCAAATTCCTTCTGCCAGACTGTATCTTTTCCAAATTGATAACCGGATTGTGCCTGTCTTTTTGCATAAAGTTCCACCAGTTCTTTTGCAATTTCTCTGGCACTATTCTTAGCCTTTTGCTTTGCCTTTTTCCATTCCGGAGCTCCAAGTTTGTTCACTTTAATAGATTTGCCTTCCGAATTGGAATACTTCTGTAATACCTCAAGTCCTGTGGCTAATACATAAAGATTACCACCATCTGCATATTCAAGTTTTACATAATCTTTGGTGGTTCTATCTACTTTAACTTTTTCAATTCCTTTATAAATTCCTACTCCATGATTTTCATGAATCACATAGTCTCCAATATTTAACTCAGTAAAATTTTGTATAGATTTGCCTTCATAGGCAGATTTTTTCTTCTTTCTTTTCTTGGCTTTCTTCTCTCCAAATATGTCACTTTCCGAAACTACTGCAAGTTGTAAAAGAGGATATGCAAATCCCCGGTGCAGGTTTCCGTATGCGACCATAATTTCTCCCGGTTTCAAAACTCTATCCATATCCTCGCCTAAAAATGCTGGCAGGTCATATCCTCGTAAATCTTCACTCAAACGCTTAGCCCGGCTCTTGGAACTGGAAAATACAATTGTCTTATATCCTTTCTTTTTCCATGCCTCTAAGTCTTTAATCAACATTTCAAAACTTTGTCTGTACGAAGCAACGGAAGTAACCATCCAGTCAGATTTTGCTTTGGGGCTCCAGCTTTTTAACTTGGTATCTAAGCCGCTTAGTAACACCACATTTTGCCTAGAGCATAATTTTGCAAGTAAGTTTTTATAAGAATATATGACATCTGCCTGAGAAGGTAATATATATCCTTTCTCCAAACGATGGGACATACTTTCCCTGAATTCCAGCTCTACTGCCTCTGCACGTTCTTCTACCCGCACTGGTTCGTCCACGAAAAACAAGGTGTCCTCTTTTGAAAAGTAATCAAAAAAGCTCACCATATCTGTAAAGAAAAAATGCATATAACTTTCAATTCCTGCACTCTGTCCACTATATTCCAACCGTTCTAAAAATTCTTCGGTATTTGTTTTTAACCGATGAGCTTCCTCTGTTTGAAACTCACTACGAAGTTTTTCTACTTGCTCCTTCATTTCTTCTATAATAGCATTTTTCCCGGCGAATTTCTGATCCTCGCTAAGAATCACCTCACTTGCAGGATAAATGATAAGTTGATGTACATTTTCTATAGAACGCTGGCTCTCTGCATCAAAGGAACGAATGGTATCTACCTCTTCATCCCACATCTCAATTCGGTATGGACTTTCTTCTGTAAGAGGATATAAATCAATAATCCCTCCACGAATAGCAAATTGTCCGCTTCCCTCTACCTGTCCTACCCTCTCATATCCAAGCCTGATAAGATGGGTTTTTAACTTCTCAATCGGAAGAATATCACCTTCACTTATGGTAAATATCTGTTCTGCCATATACTCCAATGGCAACAGTTTATCCATGCCGCCATCCATGGTGGTTACAATACATGTAGGTTTTCTCTCAACCAACCGCTTAAGCACCGCCAGACGTTCCCTGACTATGGTATTTCCCCTTGCATCTGCACTGTAGAAAATTGCATCCTTTGCTGGATATAAAAATACTTGTTTATCGTACAATTTATAATCTTCGTAAATCTCTCTTGCCTTTAATTCATTAGCTGCCAAAATTACTTTAAAAGGGTATCCCTGCCCCAATCCAGCTATCAGATGGCATTTCTGGGAATCCATACACCCTGTGACCTGTATTGGTGTTTTATTTTTTTCTATATTTATTTGAATTTCCTGGAACTCTTTCAAGTCCTCAAATGGTTCTAATAAAGCCCGCATCTAAACAAACCTCCGTTTATGCCTATTCTATTTATTATACCCAATATAATCCATTTTCACAAGAAAAATTTAAATGAAATAAATTTTCTTGTGCCAGTTTCTAATCCTTGAAAAACCAGTTTTTTATCAAATGTATTTACTCTGGAAAAATCAACAAATAAATTTTGCATTTTGTTTTATTTTATGAACAGGGGCTATATATCTTTCTTTTCCCTTACATCTGCAAGCAATGAGTTTAAAATTGCCACTTTGTCCACCATAACAGAAGAAAAAAGAAATAGTGGTAACAGTGCAAAAACTTATCCTCAATTATTCATGGTCTTAAATGTGAATAATTGAGGATTATTTAAACTCTTAGCTGTTTTTTTTAATACAATCTCTGCAATTTGCAGTTCTGTATATGGGGGATAGAAGGGATAAGAGCTATCCTATCAGCACATGTTTTCCTTCAAACGCAAACCCATACGCCCGGATTTTATTTTCCGGGATGCCTTTTGCAGCCAGTCCTGCGGCATACTGCTTTTCCTCAATCTGCTGCAGTGCTGCTTTTACCGTGTCTGCCAAAGTATCTTCTTCCGTTTCATCATGAACCTTAAATTCTAAAATAACCGCATCATCTTCTTCATTCTTTGGTTCCAGCATCACATCATATCTACCGAATCCGCTTTCCCGATTGGAGGAAATGGCATAGCGGTCTGCCAGATCTACCATCAGCCCCAGTACAAAACCATGATAGAACCGTTCCGGCTCGGTATACTCGGAGGGATGGTTTCCAGTATCAAAATAGCTGAATGTGTTAAGTGCCACCCGGTTCATATAGGTATTCATTGCCTTTACATTTCCAAGAAGAAGAGCCTTGATAAAGTTGTTGTAGGAGGTTTTAATCCCTTTTGCAAACCAGCCTTTTATCATTTTCCGGAACATAAGATATACTTCTTTATTTGTAATTTTAAGTTCATAGGAACAGATTCCTGTTTCTATATCCTGCTCCACATCCACCACTTTTAAATATCCGCTGGCAATCAAAAGACTCCATATCGCATCGTCATCCTCATCTAAAGCACTAAACACAATCTGCTCATCTATTTCCGTATGGAAGGTATTTCCCTGCAGCAAATCCTCCATAATCATTTTTATATCCTGGCTGCCGATCCGGATCAGTTTCCCA
>CAMWUK010000078.1 GCA_947177415.1 uncultured Clostridiaceae bacterium | reverse complement strand
ATACTCACTTTTATTGGACTGATGTCCACATGAGGATTTTTACCAGCCATTATGGGAAATTATTAGATATTATGTATATTCTGGAAAAATCCGAATAAGGGGTTCTGAATAGTTACAATAATTTCAATAATTACTTTTCATCTTCAAAACGGACAGATATGGAATTTGCATGTGCAGTCAGCCTCTCTGCTGTAGCAAACTTTACAATATCTTTGTAAACTGGCTCTAATGCCTCTCTGGAATAAGAAATAATACTGGATTTCTTAACAAAATCATCTACACTAAGAGGTGAGAAAAATTTTGCTGTCCCATTGGTTGGTAAAACATGGTTTGGACCTGCAAAATAATCTCCCAAAGGTTCACTGGAATATTCTCCAAGGAATATAGCACCTGCATTCTTTACCTTTGTCATTGTGTTAAATGGATCTTTTGTTACAATTTCTAAATGTTCGGAAGCAATTTCATTTACTGCCTCTATTGCATCCTCCATATTATCTGCTAACAAAATATATCCATAAGTATCCAGAGATTTTTGAATAATCTCTTTTCTGGAAAGCTTTTCTACAAATTTATCTACTTCTTCGGATACTTTATCTGCTAAATCTTCGCTGGTGGTTACCAAAATCGCAGAAGCCATCTCATCATGTTCTGCCTGTGATAGCAAATCCGCTGCTACAAACCTTGGGTTTGCTGTTTCATCTGCAAGTACCAGAATTTCACTAGGACCTGCAATAGAATCAATACTAACGTGTCCATATACTGCCTTTTTTGCTAATGCAACAAAGATATTTCCAGGTCCGGTAATTTTATCCACCTTTGGAATACTTTCCGTTCCATACGCCATCGCTGCAATTGCCTGGGCACCTCCAACCTTATAAATATCAGTCACACCTGCTTCTTTTGCAGCTACTAAAGTAGTTGGGGTCACTTTCCCCTCAGCATCTGGTGGTGTACACATAATAATCCGTTCTACACCTGCAACTTTTGCTGGAATTACATTCATAAGCACACTGGAGGGATATGCCGCTTTTCCACCAGGAACATATAAACCAACAATGCCAATTGGTGTTATCTTTTGTCCCAATATAGTTCCTTGTGGTGTACTGTCAAACCAGCTATACTGTTTCTGTTTTTCGTGATATTCTTTGATATTTACAATGGATTTCCGGATAACCTCTACCAAAGAAGATTCCACTTTTGTATATGCCTCCTCTATTTCTGCATCTGTTACTAAAATATTATCTGCATCAATATCTGCTTTATCAAACTGTTTGGTATAGGCAAATACTGCTTCGTCCTTTTTCATCCGCACATTTTCCAAAATAGCATTTACTGTACTTTCATATTCCCCATAACTATTTGGACTTCTTTTTAATAAATCTTCTAAAATATTCTGTTTTGCTTCTTTTGTCAGCTTTATCTTTCTCATTATAAAATCCTCCACCTATATTTATAAAACCATTATGCATAATTTCTATATATTCACTATCTTTAGGTAGAACCTTGCACTTTGCTGCAAGGTTCGTATAAGTGCCAAGTGCTGCTTTTGCACTTGTGTGCATCATCGTTTACGAAACTCCCTTGCGGAATATATTTATGGTGATGCCTAATTTTGCGAGGCATGGGAGTTTTGTAACTGTTCAGAACCATGAACAGTTACGTTTAAGCCTATAATAATTCGCCTTCGGCGAAGGGGCTTAAACACTGTAAAATTTAAATCTTCTTACGAAACACGCAGTAAATGCGTGTTTCTACCCGAATAATTACCATAATTCTTAATTGTCCACACTTAGCTCTTTTGTGATTCATCCATTTTTGCAAGTTCTCTCTTTAGATCATTAATAATTTTTAGAATTCTTTCTTGTTCCATCTTCATACTTACTTCATTGACCACCATTCTTGCTGATAATGGACAGATTTCCTCTAAAACCTCTAAGCCATTCTCCTTTAAGGTAGAGCCAGTCTCTACAATATCCACAATTACCTCAGACAAACCAACAATTGGTGCAAGCTCTATAGAACCATTTAATTTTACAATTTCAACTGTCTGGTGTTTTTTATGATAGAAATAATCCTTTGCAATATTAGGATATTTTGTTGCTACACGAATCACTTCTCCACTATTCAATAACTTTTTGGCACTGGCTGGTCCTGCCACACACATACGGCACTTTGCAAGTCCAAGGTCAATAACCTCATACATTTTTCTGCCTTCCTCTAAAATGGTATCTTTTCCCACCACACCAAAATCAGCTGCACCATACTCCACATAAGTAGGTACATCAGAAGCCTTTGATAAGAAAAATTTTAATTTTAATTCTTCATTTACAAATATCAACTTTCTGGTATTAGGATCCTTCATCTCTTCACAGGTTATCCCTATTTTTTCCAAAATCCCCAAAGTCTTCTTTGCCAACCGGCCTTTTGCAAGGGCAAATGTTATATATCTCATATTTTGCACCAAGTCTATCCATCACCATTATTCCTGTATTAGATAGACACAAACACAAAGGATGAAAGATATGTGTTACTGTTCTCTCACAAGCTTGACACTTGCTGTCAAGATATGTGCCAAAAACGTAGAACAGCCAAGAATCCAGCCTTTCGCCGAAGGCGAATTATAAATAGGCTGGATTCTGTTACTGTTAGCACCATAGGTGTGAACAGTAACAGATATGTGTTTGCATATTTTCCCTTTCCTCTATTTTTCTTTCATCCGTAACTATTGAGAACCATCAACAGTTAAGAAAATCTCTTATGGAAGCACCCTTCCATTCTTTTGCTTCTGCATTGTACACCATTACTTTTTCTTCATCATCTATAAAAATAATTTCCGTTGCACCTTTTCTCTCTGCATATCTTTCATATTCACTTAACTCTCTGCGTGAAGATTTACGAACCAGCTCTACCTTATTTTGCTGTTTCCGGTAATGATTCGCCAAATCAATTGCAGACTTTCTGCAATCTCCCTTATAAAGAATTAACAATGGCATATCTCCCACAAAGGTATCTATCTTTTGTCTGGATAAAGCAAGCATCACCTGATCGATTTCAATGGCAAGACCAATGGCTGGTGCCTTTTTTCCATATTGTTCAATTAAATTTCCATATCTGCCGCCTTTCGCAACAGGCTCTCCAGTACCGTATGTATATGCTTTATAAATAATTCCTGTATAATAGTTATATTCACTTAACATCCCCAGATCAAATGTCACATAACTATGTAAACCATAAGTTTTTAAAATAGAATATAACTTTTCCAGACGTGAAATAGCATGAAGTGCCTTTTCATTCTTGGTAAGGCTCTTTGCATAATTCAGATTCTCCAAATTACCAAACATAGAAGGCAATTCTAAAAATAATTTTTTCAAATCTGGAGAAAGATTTTTCCGCTCCATCATCTCTTCTACACCAAAAAGATTCTTACTAATAATGAGATTGCGAAGTTCTTCTTTTTCTATCTCATCAAATTTTCCTTCTTCTACAATGCCATGAAAGAAATCTGCATGACCTACTTCTACCTGTAACTCTTTGATTCCGCTTTCCAGTAAACATTCTATAGTAACGGCAATCATCTCTGCATCTGCATCTGAGGTATCATCATTAATTAATTCTGCACCAATCTGTGTGGTTTCTTTTAGTTTTCCCTGATAACTGCTATTGTTAATAAAAGTGTTACCGGAATAACAGAGGCGGATTGGCAAATCTTCCTCTTGGTAATATTTTGCCACACTTCTTGCCACAGAAGGTGTAATATCCGGGCGAAGTGCCAGCATATTCCCCTCTCTGTCAAAAAAACGATACATATTCTTAGATGCTATTGTTCCTCTTTTTTCACTAAATATATCAAAAAATTCAAAGGTTGGTGTCTGAATATCCTGAAAGCCGTACAATTTTAAAACATGATGCATAGTCTCCTGTACCTTAATCTTTCTTGCACATTCCTCTCCATAAATATCTCTTACACCTTCTGGGGTATGCAAAAGCTCATGCCCTTCATTCTGCGTTGAAAATTTATAATCTGCTTTACTCATGTTTTCCTCCTTTTAATCATTACAGCTTCTTTTATTCACTTTATCACTTTACCACAATAAAGTAAATATGTTATTAGGCAACCATTCCTAATATACGGTATTTTCTTTATACTGTCAAGTGTTACTTTCACATTTAAACCAGTTGCACTAAGTATACAAAAAATGTAACTGTCCAGAACCATGAACAGTTACCAAAATATAATATTTATCTGGAATTATTCACGACCTTAAGCATGAACTAAGTCTTTTGTAAGCTAAAGGCTTATAAGTGGTAACAGTTTAGCCATGCTTAATAGATCAATTGACAATGATTGCAGACCACTGAAAGGCAGCTCCTAGCTGCGATAACAGCGGTCTGCAATATAGATATGAATAGTTGAGATTGGTATTAAGATTTATAGTAAACGCATTTATTTAATGCGAATACTATACATTGTCTATCTGCCAGTCTATCCCTTCCAATCCATGCTCTTGTAAAAAGTTATTTGTCTGGCTAAAATGTTTACAGCCAAAAAATCCTCGAAATGCAGACAGTGGGCTTGGATGTGGTGCTTCTAGAATCAAATGTTTTGGATTGTCCAGCATTTTTTTCTTTGCTTGTGCCGGTTTTCCCCATAATAGGAATACAATAGGTCTATCTTCTTTATTTACTGCTTCAATTACTGCATCTGTAAATTTTTCCCATCCTTTTCCCTGATGGGAACCAGCCTGATGTGCCCGTACAGTAAGTACTGTATTTAACATAAGGACTCCTTGCTTTGCCCACTTTTCCAGATAACCGTTATTGGGAATATCACATCCTAAGTCATCATGCAGTTCTTGATATATATTCACAAGAGAAGGTGGAACATCCACTTCCGGTTTCACAGAAAAACATAACCCATGTGCCTGGTTCACATTATGGTAAGGATCCTGTCCAATAATCACCACTTTCACCTGACTAAGAGGCGTAAAATGGAATGCATTGAAAATATCCTCTGATTTTGGATAAACTACACATTTTGAATATTCCTCTTTCACAAATTGATACAATTCTTTGTAATAATCTTTTTTAAATTCTTCACCAACAGCTTCTAACCAATCATTTGTAATTGCACTCATATTATTCTCCTTATCTCTATATGTATTGTATTCGTAACTATTCAGGTAAAAACACGCATTTACTGAGTGTTTCGTAAGAAAAAGTAACTTTTGTAATGTTTAAGCCCCTTCGCTGAAGGCGAATTTTCATGGGCTTAAACGTAACTGTTCATGCTTCTGAACAGTTACTTGTATTCATTAATATATTAAAACCGAGATTATTCACGGCCTTAAGCATGAACTAAGTCTTATGTAAGCCGAAGGCTTACAAATAATGACTTAGTCATGCTTAATAGGTCAATTGACGATAATTGCAGACAGGTGATGCTGTTAAGCAGCTCCTAGCTGCGATAAGCAGCGGTCTGCAATATAGGACGTGAATAATTCAGGTTAAAATATAATATTTACAATCTTACACTAACACCTTCCTGACGAAGGTACTCTTTTACCTGCTGGATCTCTAACTCCTTAAAGTGAAACAACGATGCTGCCAAAGCAGCATCTGCTTTTCCTTCAGTCAATGCATCTTTAAAATGTTCCATCTTTCCAGCTCCACCGGAAGCGATTACTGGAATAGATACATTTTCAGAAACCGTTTTGGTAAGCTCTATATCATATCCATCTTTTGTTCCATCACAGTCCATGCTGGTTAAAAGGATTTCTCCGGCTCCTAATTCATTTGCTTTCATAGCCCATTCTACTGCATCAATTCCCATATCTACACGGCCACCATTTTTGAAGATATTCCATCCACTTCCATCTTCCCTTCTTTTTGCATCAATGGCAACCACTACACATTGACTGCCAAATTTATCTGCTGCTTCAGAAATCAAATTGGGATTCATAATAGCTGCTGAGTTCACAGCTACCTTATCTGCACCTTCTCTTAATATCAATTTAAAATCTTCCACGGTACGAATTCCACCGCCTACTGTAAACGGAATAAATACAGTTTCTGCTACTCTTCTTACCATATCAAGCTTTATGGTTCTGGCATCAGAAGAAGCTGTAATATCCAAAAACACCAGTTCATCTGCCCCTGCTTTATCATACGCAGCTCCCACTGCTACCGGATCTCCAGCATCTACCAGATTTACAAAATTAACCCCCTTTACTACACGACCATTATGTACATCCAGACATGGAATAATTCTCTTTGTAAACATATCTTTTCCTCCTATAAGTTAGCAAAATTCTTTAAAATCTTTAAGCCTACTTCACCACTTTTTTCTGGATGAAACTGACAAGCAAATACATTTCCATGCTCCACAGAAGCATGAATCCATGTACTATATTCTGTAGTTGCTGCTACATCTTCCTCATGTTTTGCTTTTAAATAGTAGGAATGTACAAAATACACATAAGAATCATCCTCTATACCTTGAAACAACTTGCTTCCCTTCTTAATTTGAATAGAATTCCATCCCATGTGAGGAATTTTCAAATCCTTTTTTGGTGGAATCTTCACAATTTCTCCTTCTAAAATTCCAAGTCCTGGTACATTATGTTCGGACTCATCACTTCTCTCAAACATCAACTGCAAGCCCAAACATATTCCAAGAAAAGGGGTTCCTTTATCTACAATTCTTTTAATTGGATCAATTAATTTATATTTCTCCAATTTTCCCATAGCATCTTCAAAGGCTCCAACACCTGGTAGAATCACCTTATCTGCAGATAAAAGAAGTTCTTTTTCTCTGGTAATCACCACATCTTCTCCAAGATACTGTAATGCCTTTTCCACACTTTTTAAATTCCCTGCATCGTAATCAATAATTGCTATCATATATCTATCTTCTCCTGTTCTTTAGATAAAACTAATCGTAACTGTTTAAAATGATGAACCGTTACAAATTATCCATCCTATTCTATCATACACCAAAATGCTATTCTATGACAACATAATATTCAAAGTGGTTAAAATACAAAAGTAACAGTTCAGCCATGTCATTCATATTTTGCCAGAATATACAACATGACTAAAAGTATTATAAATTGGCTGGCAAAATATTCATGTATGGCGTTAAGCATATAAAAGTATATGTACAACTTGCCCTCTGCGAGCAAGCTCCCTTGTGCAACTTGCACATATACTTTTGCATAGCTGAACTGTTACATACAAAATACAAAAACCCCGTTATTAGCAGAGAAACTGCTAATAACAAGGTTTTATACTTATTATGTAACCATAACTTAAATAATGCAGCCCTTTCTAAGATTCATTAGCTAACTGGATTACTTCCTGACTGTAATCTGACTGGTTTTCAATAGAAATTAACTTATAGGCTTCCTTTTCTGTAAGACCATATTCTTCTTTCAATACTTTTAAAATTTCTTTTCGTATTTTATTATAGTCAGCACTTACTTCCAATTCTTTTGCATCATTAATATGGGAATCATATTTCTGGATACCTTTTAACAAAGAATCTAAAGCCTCTGGATACATACGGATATTTGTATAATTTTCATAAGAGTTCCACTCCTTATTTAAATACATAACCATTTGTACCTTGGAATAAAGTTCTGCATCCTTTTCCTTAATCTCCAAGCCCCACAATGCATCATAAGCACTATTATACTCATCCTCATCAAAATAAGCTGTAGCTCTGGATATGCTGGAATTGTAACTAAAAGTATTTGTTCCCACAATTACAAAAGTTGCAATGATACCAAAAAATACAAATACAATAGTAGCTCCAACCCGGTTAATTCTACCTTCATCTGTATCTTCTAACTCGGCTAATTCTTTCATTTTTTGTTTCTCGGCTTTTTTCTCTTCTTTTTTCCGGGCCTTTTCTTCTTTTTTAGCCTGTTTTTCTGCTTTCTTTGCCTCTTTTGAATCGAGTTTTGTTTCTTCCTGTCCGTTTTCGCTTTGTGTTGCTGCCTCTGCTGCTTTTGCCTTTTCTTCCTCTGCTTTGGCAAGTTTCTCTGCTTCCAGCTTTTCTTCTTTTTCTTTTTGCTTTTTCCACTTATCATCCTTGAGATTACCAAACAGACGCTTCCATAAACTTATCTTAGGCTGAAGTTCTACTGTATTTGCAATTGTCTCTGCATCGGGCAAATCCTCCATAAGATTCAAATCATCATCTAACTCAGAAAATATATTCCTTTTTTTATCTTCTTTACTCTCTGTCTCAGATGAAACCATATCTCCTAAATCTAATCCACCTAATAAATCATCCACAAAGCTGGTATCCGCTTCTGAATTTGCATTTTCCGGCTCTTCTATGGCATCCTCTGTTCCGGACAACAAATCAAGTAAATCCATATCTTCTTGACTTTCTTCCGGTTCTGCCAAAAGACTATCTATATCTTCTGGTAGCAATCCTTCCCCTGACTGTGTATCTACTGGTTCTTTTGGTATATCAAAACTCTCATCGTCTGCCTGCACCACATCACCTAACAGATCCGAAATATCAGGAATTTCATCTGCCACATTTTCTGTCATATCTAATACATCTTCTGGTACATCCAGTGAAACTTCTTTTGTATCAATATTTTCTTGCTCTTTTTCGGACAACTGTGGATTTTCTACCTCAAAATCGTGTACGAAAATATCAGGATTCTCCAGATTGTTATCTATATCCTCTAAATTAAATTCCAAATCTGTCTCATATACATCACCAGACAATTCTGGTAATTCAATTTCAGAAAAATCTAAATCTTCCAATCCTTCTAAGTCCAAATCTTCATCACTTACTGCATCCAAATCACTTTGGCAATTTTCACATATCTCCTGGTCATCTGGAATATCAGTACCACAGATCTTACACTTGCCCATAAATCTGCCTCCTCACTTTATTTCACTCGTTTTTTCTTTCTACCAAACGGTCAATGCATTCTACCAACATGCCTATCTCTGGTTTTGAAAGTTGTGCATCTGCTCCCAATGCTTCTCCCTTTCGTCTCATCTCATCATTTACCAAAGAGGAAAAGATAACTACCGGAATAGATTTTAATACTTCATCTGTTTTCACCAGCTTTGTCAAATGATGTCCATCCATCTGTGGCATCTCAATATCTGTAATAATACAACGTACTTTTTCTTTTACAGAACCTTCTTTTTTAAGAGCACACAACTTATCCCATGCTTCCTGTCCATTATAGGTTACTTTAACATTGTCGTAACCTGATTTACGAAGAGAATCTGTAATCAACTTACTAAGAAGTGCTGAATCCTCTGCAATCAGAATAGGAACATTATTACGTTCTCTTGGTCCCATGTTTTCAAGATCAGATATACGTAAACTTGTTTCTGGGCTAATATCATTTACAATCTTTTCAAAATCTAAAATAATAATAAGTTTATCATCTAACTTGATAATACCAGTAGCCACACCTGCTCCTGCTGTATTAATTGTCTCATCCGGTTTTACAATATCTGCCCAAGATACACGATGAATTCCCATAACCTCATGTACATGAAAGCCTGTATGCAATTGGTTGAAATTTGTTACAATATACATATCTTTACTATCATCTGCAGATGGTGGAAGTCCCAAAGATTTTGCTAAATTAATAATAGAAATAATCGTATCTCTTGGCATAAAAATTCCTTCAATGGAAGGGTGTGAATTTGGTATAGGTGTTGGTTTCTTATAAGTTAAAATCTCTTTGATTTTTGCAACATTGATTCCATAATAATTGCCCCCAACTCTAAATTCCAAAATCTCCAACTCATTTGTGCCACTCTCTAATAGTATATTTGTCTCCATAACCCGTTCCTCCAATCCTCTATTTATATTCTAAAGCCCATCTTATGGACATAAGAACAAGCTTTTTGAATATATACCACAGAATACTAATTGTATCCCTGCACAGTATGTAAATTCTTTCAAACGATATCTACAAATCCGCATTTCTATTATACATTATATTTTACAAATCTGCAAATTTTTTTATATATTTTTTTGTGTATTTTGTATTACAATAATTTTAATTTTTCCGTATAAATCTTTTTAATCTCCTTTCACAATGTGCATCTCCCTTTCCTGACGCATTCTTAAGCCAGGTAATTGCTTCTATATCTTTGTTATGATACAAATATAAATCTGCCAGATGTCTTTGGGCATTCACATCACCCTGTTCTGATGCACGAAGCAACCACTTTTCTGCCTCTTTCATGTTTTCCTTTACTCCAAATCCAAACCGGTACTTAAGTCCTACCGCACACTGTGCTGTGGAATATCCTTCCTCTGCCAGTTCAAAATAATATCGCAGTGCCTCCTTGGCATTATCCTTCACTAGAATCTTATTAGAATCATACAATCTTGCTAAAGCAAATTTTGCTCTGGCATTTCCCTGTTTTGATGCTTTTAAATACCATTCTTCTGCTTCCTTGTAATCTAAATGATTACTATCCTCACTTGCATAAAAATTGCCTATCTCATATTGGGCATCTGCCCTTCCCTCTTTTGCAAGAGCTAAGAATTTAAGAACTTCCAGACTCATTAATTCTTCAAACAATGCTTTCTTTGGCAATTCGGAAACTTTTGGTTCTACTTTAGGCAGCTGTGGTTCTTTTTTCTGTTCTTTTGCACTCTGTTCTATTTTTTTCACCACATCTTTTTTGGGTGGTTCCACTTTTTTCTTCTTTTCAATTCTTTTCTTTTCTTTTTTTGGTTCTTCTTTTGCTGGTTCTTTTTCTTCTTTTTTTACTACAGGTTTTTGTGGTTTCTTCTCCGTTTTCTTTCGTGGTACATAAATTTCCATTTTCCACTCATGAATATACATAAAACTTTCTAAAACCTCAAGAAGATTCCATTCTTCCATAACTGGTACAAGTGCCTGTACAGCATTTATCAAAAAATCAGTTTTTTCCTTTTCACTTTTATCCAATGTACGATAGAATTCTGCAATCAAATGTTTTGATGCCATATCTTCCATATTGGCAATTTCTTGTTCTTCATTAGGAAATACCACTTTATATCTACGCACTAACTTCGTTTCAAACTTATCTATATCACTTTTATCTAAACTCGGAAGAATTTTATTCAAATGTTCCACCATAGGATGAGGATAAGTAGCATGTAAATATATTGTATCAGATCCTTGCTTGCCCATATTTCCCACCAATCCTTTCTTCTCTGTTCTTTTATTCAATTATAAACGTAACTGTTCAGAACCATGAACAGTTACGTTTAAGCCCATGAATATTCGCCTTCGGCGAAGGGGCTTAAACATTGCAAAATTTACTATGAAAGTTCTGACAAACGGCTATATTTCGTGCAAGCTTGCTTGCAAAGAAATATAGACATTTGGCTGGCTAAACTGTATGAATATGTAGGGCGACAGCCCGAAATACGAATACAGTTGGTGATTGCGAGAGTGCGTAGCACATAGCAATCAACTTTCATTTTTTCTTACGAAACACGCAGTAAATGCGTGTTTCTACCTGAATAATTACATTATAACATCTCTTTCCTTTATATTTCGGCTTTTTTCCAAAAAAAATTAGGTAACTGCAACATAAAAACAGTTACCATAATTTTATATTTATTCAGCAATATATGATACACCGCAGTAATCACACATAGCTTTTGCTATCTCTTTTGCAGTTTCTCTCCAATAACCCTGATTACCAAACATGGTTTTTGCCTCATGCAGATTTGTCATAAAAGCACATTCTACTAAAATACTTCCCTGTGTTCCCATTGTTTTTGCATTACAAAGAGCAAGAGACATTGTTTTTACTCCACGGTTTAATTGTTTTGTTCCTTTTGCCATTTCCTTTAATACTGCTGCTGCCATACTTTTAGATGATTTTGCAGATGCTTTATCTTTGTGATAATACACTTCTACTCCACTGGCTTTATTAAAGTTTTGCCCATTTCCGGCTGCATTAAAATGTACACTAATAGAATATTTGCAGTTATGGGCTTTTATATTTTTTTGTCTTCCTGACAAAGAAATATCTGCACTGCCGAAAGCGGAACGGTATACATAAAATCCACAACGCTCCAATTCTTTTGCCAAAAACTTTCCTACACCAACATTGCCCTGATGTTCCCGAATGCTTTGTCCTTTTTTCACATCAATAATGCCATCCCCTTCAAAGTCGATATTACAAGGCATCTTAGGAGAACGTTTTCCCGGAGTGTTCGAACCATGACCACAATCTACTGCAATTCGTATTGGAGTTGCTCCTACTATTACACGGACTTTCCCATTTCCATACTGGTACATGAAATTCTTTCCACTTTGCTTATTAATGGTACAGACAACATTACTTCCTGATTTCTTCACTGTAATGGAGTTTGTATATCTGGCATCCAGACCTTTTTCTGTATATCCTTGATCAACGGATACATTCTTTATTGTCAGTGTGATTTTTTTACTTGTAGACTTCACGCTAATATTGGGTGTTTTCTTACAGGTAAATTGAATCATATCTTTTTTGTTGCTATTTTTTGCCACAATCTTTTTTATGTAATTTCCATTTGTATTCTTAGGTTTTGTACTTAAAGATAAATAAGTACCTCCTGATTTTTTTATGGTAATTTTCTTTTGATTCACATTCACTTTTGTACTATTAGCACCAAAAGTATCAAATACTAATTCTGCCGGCACCATATAGTCTGAATTACCTTTATATTCCACTTTTAAAAGTGCCTGCTCTATTTCATGTTCTTTTCCTTCAATCTCCACCAGATTGCTATCTTGATAAAAAATCAATTCATGACCTGCACGGTTTATCGTCACTGCTTCATCTGTCTCGTTAATCTTTGCATAAATTGGGGATTTCTTTAATATACTGCAAGGTATATATACTTTTTCATTCCACTGTATACCAGGAATAGAATTTATTAAAGAAAGTGTCTTATTATTAAAAATAAGTTTTTCTATTGTATTTCCTGTAATATAAACCGTTTCTTCCTCTTTCTTTAACTGAAATGGCACCATAATATTAATCGTATCTGTATCTTCTTTTATTGTTTTAATAGAAAAACCAAACTTCAGTTTTTCTGCTACAAATTCTGCAGGAACATACAACTTTTCTTTTTCTTCTGCAATTCCCCAAAATGGAGCTGCCTGCATCTGCCATTTTTTATCATTTGCATAAGCAATATCACTGTCCACTGTTAATTTTACTTTTTCACCATTTGCCTCTAAAGTCAAGGTCTTTGCAGATTCACTATAGGTACAATTCACTTCCAAATAGTCTTCAAACACTTCTTCATAAGGAATCATATATGTGTCATTCACTACAATTCCTGTAGCATTTTCCATAGTGATGGTCTTTCCATCAATTTGTGTGACAACCTTTTTACCGGTCCATTCCTTAGTCTCTTCTCCTTGCTTTACTGTCATGGTTACTGCCTGAACTGGAATACTGTTTCCCATAAATGCCGCAGCTGCCATACTAAAACAACAAACAGCACCAGCTATCCGCAAACCTTTCTTCCAGTTACATAATAACTCTTGTGTCTTTTTTATTTTAAATATTTCTAATTTGTTCACAACTACCCTTCCTTTTCTTATTGTAAAACTGGTACTAAAACTCTAAAACTGTAACTCACCCTTATCATAAAATACTTGTTCATGTAAAGGTTTCCGCACTTTTTGTCTTGTTATTTCCACTAAATTTAATTTCGTCATGTCTACAAAAACTGTCTTCACAGGATCTTTTTGTATCAATTGTGAAAGATGTATTATGAGTTGTTCTCTGTTCTTTTCTTTTTGCATATCAATAAAGTCAATAATAATAATACCAGATAAATTACGCAATCGCAATTGTTTTGCAATTTCCTCTGCTGCCTCTGTATTCACACGAAGAAAGGTTTCTTCTGTTGGTTTCTTCCCTGAAATTGCTTTTCCGGTATTCACATCAATGACTGTCAATGCTTCTGTTGGCTGTATCACCAGATATCCACCTGATTTTAACCATACTTTTTCTTTTAATGCCTTTGAAATCTTTGTATCTAAACTATACAAACAGTTCAGGCTAATTTGTGTATCCTCATACCACCGAAGTTTTTCTAAATCTTCTTTTTGATATGTCTTTAAAAAATCCTTTATTTCTTCATATAATTCCAAATCATCTGTAACAATTTCATCTAATTCACAACTGTAGCCATTGCGAATATCCGAAAGATACTCTGGTATTCCCTGATAAACACACGAAAAGCAGCTTTTACAAATTCCTGTTTTTTTTATTTGCTGATATAAATCAAAGAGAGCCTGTGCTTCTTCCATAAGCAGCTCTTCTTCTACATTGGCTGCATTAGTACGCACAATATACCCACAAGTATCCTCTGGAAATTTTTTACATATCTCCCGAAGTCTCTCTCTCTCATTTTTATCACCAAGTTTATTGGAAATTCCCGTGTGGAGTTTTCCATGGGTTAAAACTACATATTTCCCGGAAAAACTTAAATTGGTTGTCACAGTAGGATTCTTTGTTTTTATTCCATCTGTAGTCACCTGAACCAGAATTTCGTCCCCAACACAGATTTTTGAATTTTTTTTCTGATTACAGAAAATAGGTATTTCCTCTTTTCTTAAAGAAAGAAAACACATTTGTTTTCCTTCTATTTCTACAAAAGCTGCTTCTATATTTTTCACAATGTTTTTCACTTTAGCCACATAGATATTACCAATCTTTGATTGTTCTTTTGTATTTTCTATATGAACCTGTATTAACTCTTTTTCCTCGAATAAAGAAGACAACACAGCATCTTCCTGTCTGGTAATTAACAATTGTCTCATCATCATTTCCTTCTCTCTTAAAGCCCTCCTTTCTATTACTAAGGCTGTTAAATGTCGATGAATTTTACGCTGAATAAATTTTCATTCTGCAAGGCGGAGGAATGAGGCGTAGCGGTGGCTACGTCGATTGACAACAACACAGCAGATGGAAATTTAGGCAAGTAAAAACATCGTTATTTAGCTGCCTTAGTAATAACCAATGGTATGACCAAAATACTCCAAAGATACTAATTTACGGTTCTTCCCATATTCTTCTGGTGTTCCCTTATTATCTTCCTGCAAATCTGCATATACTTCCATACGATGTATTTGATAGGCAAAGGGTTGAAATGGTATTTGTATATATTGGCAAAATGCCTCCATAACTAATTCCGGCTTAATATTAACTACACTTCCAGTAGCAATCTGCATATATACTTTTTGTCCATTTTCATATTGCTCTGCCACTGTCTTCCCAATGTTTTGGTTAATTTTATTGCCAAATTCCTCTGCTGTAAATCCTATATGGTAGATATATGGTTTAATATTTATTTCTTTTTCGCTTTTTTTGGTCTTCTTGAGCATTATAATTTCCGGTTGTGTCAAAAACTTATCAAACTTTACTTGAAAATCCTCTACCAAAGGATATCCATCTTTTAAAGAAACACAATAATCTGCCGCTGCCACAATAGACATGGCATTTTTGCTTCCCTCTTCCAATTCCAAATAGCTTTCCACCCGGATTTCATCATTCATGGCAGCATTGAGCCTGTCCATTGCTTCTTCGGAAGAAAAAGAACTTCTAAGCTCCATATCCATATATTCACTGTCACTAGTAAGCCCAACCCCAAGAGGTGCTGCAAAAGAAATTAACTGATGGGGATTAAAACCTTGGGAATATGCAATATCTATTCCACTTCTACGGATTGCCTTCTGGAAATAACGCATCACATCCAAATGCCCAATAAATTTCATTGATCCAGTTTTGCTAAATTTTACCCTAACCTTCAAAACAGACACCTCCTCCAAATACTTTCGCACCACAACCAGCACATTTTTGCCTGCAGTTTGGTGTTACTTTTTCTTCTTTTGCTTTTTGGTATTCTAACCATAAAAATTTCTTTGACACTCCAATATCAATAAAATCCCATGGAAAGATTTCATCTTCTTCTCTTTCCCTTGCTGTATAAAATAATGGGTCAATATTATACTTAGAAAATGCATCCATCCAAACATCATAACGGAAAAATTCAGACCAGGAATCAAACATACATCCCTGCTGATATACTTCTAATATTACCTTAGATAGCTTTCTGTCTCCTCTGGCAAGAACACCTTCTAACATAGTCAGCTCTGCCTCATGCCAATTGTACTTAATACTCTTTTGGTTCAACTGCTCCTTCATTTTTCCATTTAAAAATCTTTGTTTTTCCAAAAACTCTTCACTTGTGGACATTCTTGTCCACTGGAATGGTGTAAATGGTTTTGGTACAAAAAAAGATGTACTGGAAACAATACTAACTTTTCCATTTCTCTGGTCTTTTGGTATTGTATAATATTCTCTTGCAATCTTATCTGATAGTATAGCAATTCCTTCAATATCTTCCCATGTTTCTGTAGGTAGTCCTAACATAAAGTATAATTTTACACGGTTCCATCCGCTTTGAAAAGCATCCATTGCTCCCTTTAGAATAACTTCTTCTGTCAACCCTTTGTTGATAACATCCCGCAATCTTTGGGAACTGGCTTCTGGTGCAAAGGTAAGGCTGCTTTTTCTTACATCCTGTACTTTACTCATAACATCCAGTGCAAATGCATCAATTCTTAGAGATGGCAGAGAAATATTTACACCATTCTCCCGGAATTCATCAATCAGAAAATATACCAATTCCTGCAAATCCTTATAGTCGCTGGAACTAAGAGAACTTAGGGAAATTTCTTCATGCCCTGTATTTTTTAACATTTTTCTTGCTGTTTCTTTCAAAAAATTGATATCTCTTGGACGGATTGGGCGATATAACATACCTGCCTGACAAAAACGGCATCCTCTGATACAACCTCTTTGAATCTCCAGTACTACTCTGTCCTGGGTTGCCTTTATATATGGCACTAATGGTTTTTCTGGATAAAAAGTATCTGCCATATCCATTTGTACTTGTTTTAGAATCTTATCCTTGGCATAGGGATTGTTCTTATGAAACGATTGCAAAGTTCCATCCTCTTTATACTCTACATCATAAAATTGAGGAACATACATTCCTTCAATTTGAGCCGCTTTCTCTAAAAATTCCTTTCGGCTTCCACCTTGTTTTTTTACTTCCTTATACAAGTCCAGAAGTTCAAAATAACTGGTTTCCCCCTCTCCAATATAAAAGATGTCAAAAAAATCTGCTATTGGCTCTGGATTATAAGCACATGGTCCCCCTCCAATTACAATAGGGTCATCTACGGTTCTGTCTATCGCATAAAATGGGATTCCAGATAAATCTAATATTTGCAAAATATTGGTATAACACATTTCATACTGAAGTGTAATCCCAAGGAAATCGAAATTCTTGATAGGCTCTTGCGATTCTAAAGCAAATAAAGGAATCTTCTGTTCTCTCATTACCTTGTCCAAATCCGGCCATGGAGAATACACTCTTTCACAATAGGTATCTTCTCTTTGATTTAACATATCATATATAATTTGTATTCCCAAATGTGACATTCCTATTTCATATACATCTGGAAAACACATGCAAAATCTTACCTCTACCTCTTGTGGATTTTTCACTACCATATTTACCTCATTTCCAATATATCTGGCTGGTTTCTCTATGGTTAATAAAATTTCATCGGATAATGCTAATTTTCTCATATTATCACCTGTTCTTTTTCCCTTCTGTTATGGTTATATTGGGTAATTGCGAAACTCTTCACAAATATTCAAAGACGAATTGGAGTTTCGCAATTGCCTAATGGTTAGCTACTGTCCAGCCTCCAGTCCATTACTCTGCTAATGGACTGGAAACTGTATGTAAAAACACTGAATATACCTGTCTCGATGTTACCTCTTAATCATTTATGGTTACGCTTTCATGTTGTATATCCTTCCAATACAATTGCACACATTCTTCTGCCTTCTCTATCACATGATTGTCTAAAATCTGTTCACGGATAAATTTATAGTCAAATTCCTGATAAGAAATCTGATTCTCCCGAACCCAAAAAACAAACAGGAAAAACAACACCCCAAAAACAATTCTGATTCCAAAAGATGGAAGGAATCTACTTTTATGTAATCCTTGTTCTCCTGCTATTTGCGGGTAATTTCTTTCGTGTTTTTCCTGATCTATTGTACTATTTTCATACTTTCGTCCCAATTGCATCATACAACTTTGACGTGCGGTTGTAATTTTGTCTTCTCTTGTAACCATCTGTGATGCATCCATATACTTTTCTCCTTTTTACTTCTTAATAAAAATTTCTGTAACTATTCAGGTAGAAACACGCATTTACTTTGCGTGTGATTTGAGAAAAAATGAAAGTTGATTGTTCTAAGCCCTTCGCTGAAGGCGAATTTTCATGGGCTTAGAACGTAACTGTTCATGGTTCTGAACAGTTACAGATTTCTATATTTAGTATATGTTACCTCTTATCCTCTGCATTCATACTTTATAACAGTTCAGCCAGAAAGCTGAATTGTTACCATACTTTTTACTTATTGGATTTTTTGAAAAGTATCACAATAATTACATTTTATATTTTCCCCTTTATATCCAGTAATAACAGCTCCACATGCTGTACAATTTGCGGAAACCTTTTCCCTATTCCATAATATACTTTTAAATGAAGTAATGGTATCTTTTATTGTTTCTGCTATTAGCTCTGTTCCCGGAATGGCAAACTGTCCTGTTGCCGCACTATCTGCTTCTTTACACAAGACTTGATTGATACATCTTATCCACTTTACCACTTCTGTTTTTCTTTTAAAACCAAATATTTCCTGTCCATTAAAAAAATATATTTCAAGAGATGGGGAACCATTTTTCTGCTTGCCTAACATTACTTGTGGTTTTCCCTCATACATTTTTATCTGATTTATGGGAAATGTCTGAACATCTTTTGTTCTCCCGAACATTCCTTTTTTTACATATATAATATTTAGATTTGTAAGAATCAGTTCATTTTTATAAGACACCATAAAGCCACTATGACGCACTTTACTGCTTTTTCTTATCACACATTCATCTGATTGCAAATTTACTTTATTCATGTATTTTTATCTCCATATTTGGTAACTGTTCAGAACCATGAACAGTTACCATATTTGTTACAAGTTCAGCCCAATTTACTAAACCACTGTAAATTTAAACACTTCTGCCTTTTCTTTTATATTATCTTTACTAACATCATACATTTTTCCAGTATTACAAAGCAATGTTTTGTGATCGCCAATAAATGCACATGCATAATCATCTATAGCAAGTTCTGAAATCATTTGTCCATCTTCAGCAGAAAGAATACCAATTTTATTCTCTTCTTGTGTGCTGTCAAATCCATATCCATATATTGCATTTTCCTCCTCCTGATATACAATGTGTCCTATTTCTATATTTTTATTTTCCCATATTAAACTTCCTGTGTTATCATATAACATCAAGCCCTCTCCCACGGGGCTTAATACAACTCCATTTGGTACTCCGATTGCTTCTGAAAATGCAAAAGATGGACTTTTTATCTTTTTATTTCCTATTTTTGCAACATTATCTTCACATAACAAAATATCCTTTCCGTATGCATTAAAATATATTTTCTCACCTTCTATATGAGAATCAATTTCCCCACTATGTATATTTAAAAAATAAATACCATCATACCGGCAACATACAACAACCTTTCCTTTATGAAAAGAAACAGAACTAATATACTTCACCTTTTTTTGTGTCCAGATTACCTCTCCTTTATCTACATTGATTAAAGATACTCCTTGTCTTGTGTATGCAGAACAAGCTGCAAATTTCCCATTATCAGCCACATCAAAAGTCCTTGATGAACCTACATGATTTTGTGCTACAAATCTTCCCTTAACCACTTGGGTTTCTGTATCATAAACAGTGTAAATCGCCTTATCTTTACCTGTAACGGTATCTGCTCCTATCAAGTATCTGCCATTTTGGGATGAACGCATCCAATTCAGTACCTGCCGTACTTGTCTTATCTTTTCTTCTTCAAGAACTTCCCCTGTATGTTTATCCAAATAGGTAATTACAAGTTTATCACTTATCACTTCAATAATATCAGAATCAAAATTATT
Source organism: uncultured Clostridiaceae bacterium (assembly GCA_947177415.1). Lineage (GTDB taxonomy): Bacteria > Bacillota > Clostridia > Lachnospirales > Lachnospiraceae > CAG-411. The sequence continues at coordinate 3,214 of CAMWUK010000078.1, read as the reverse complement.
AAATCGCATTTTATGAATCTTTTTTATCTTTTTATTGTTCCATAATACTTTTCCACTTTCACATTCATAACAGATTACCCCTTTTTTGGCTGCATACCCTGCCAAAGCAAGTTTTCCGTCTTGGGATATGGCGTAACAACATTTGTCTCTTATGTATTCTGCTGTAAAATGATATAATTCCTCCCATTTTTTTTCTTCCCGTGTCCCTGTATTTTTAAGAACAAAATACTCTTTTTCTTCTGCATCTTGTAACCATTCTGGAACCCATAAGAGTAATTTGTAATCTGCCATTCCATTTGTCATGGTTTGTGCAATTTTTTCTGTATCTACAAACTCTAAATTATATTTCATATTTCTATATCTCCTTATTTTTAATTCAATTTATCCTCAATTATTCTCATTTTTCTTCTTTTCGTCCTCATAGAATTCCAAAAATGCCTCACGATTTTGTGTAAAGAGTTTGTCCAGTTCATAGGATAATATAAAAGGATCATAATCACTGAAAACATTTGGTATGTATTGATATAATTTGTCCGCTATTTGCTCAACATGCTCAGGCTTTGTTCCTTCCATATAAAAAGTCCTCTTTTCTGTAAATATCAGCAAACGAACAATAAAAGAGGAAGAACCCTTATGACCAACTTGAGCACATATCCAATAAATCTTATCACGAGGGATTGCTGTTATTTTTCCCATACTTTGACAAAGTAACAAATATGAAGGTGTCAGAATTACCCTTCCTCCATACGGTTTCTTTCCTTCAGTAAATTCATAAATGTATTCCTCAACCTGTATCTTTCCTTCTGATACTTCTTGGTCAATAATCTTTCCTACTGCCTCTTTTGTATTTTCTTTAAAAGGAAGTATTAAATTTTTGCCATTCACGGCTACCCGGCTTGCATTGAATAATCCCCATGTCACACAAATCAACATAATTCCTGTACCAATATACAGACAGACAATTAGTTTTTTGGTAGTATAATCGTTTAAATCAACAGAATCCTTTACCGCAAAAATAATAATAGCAATAAGGCAAATATATACAAAAAATAAAGTTAAAAAGATTTTTCTATTTCTCTTATTCGCTTGTTTTGATTCCTGAGCTAAAAATCCTTGTTCCATACGTTTCCTCTCCTATCTATTTTTTATAATTTCTCTTTTGCTATAACTTATTTTATAGTTGGACTTTGGAATAATCCCAATTTACTAAACTGCTGTAAATTTAAACACTTCTGCCTTTTCTTTTATATTATCTTTACTAACATCATACATTTTTCCAGTATTACAAAGCAATGTTTTACCATTGCCAATAAATACACATGCAAAATCCTCTATGGCAAGCTCAGAAATCATTTGTCCATCTTCAGCAGAAATAATACCAATTTTCTCCTCTCCCCATGTGTTATTAAATCCATAAAGAGCATTTTCTTCTTCCTGATATATAAGATTTTCTATTTCAATATCTTTATTTTTCCATATTAAGTTTCCTGTGTTATCATATAACATTAAACCTTCACCTACAGGATTTAATACCACTCCATTTGGTAATCCAATTGCTTGCAAAAATGCAAAAGACGGACCCTGAATTCTTTTATTTCCTATTTTAGCAATATTCTTCTCCTCTAATAGGATATCTTTCCCATATGGATTGAAATATATTTCCTTATCATATTTATGGTCATAAATTTCCCCATCATGTATATTCAAAAAATAAATACCATTATATTGACTATGTACTACTACCTTTTCTTTATGAAAAGAAACGGAACTAATATACTTCACCTTTTTTTGCGTCCAGAGTACTTCTCCTGTATCCACATTAATTAAAGATACTCCTTGTCTTGTGTATGCAGAACAAACTGCAAAATTCCCATTATCAGCCACATCAAACCGCGATTCTTCTACATCATTTTGTGCCACAAATCTTCCCTTAACCATTTGGGTTTCTGTATCATAAACTGTGTAAATTGCCTTATGTTTACTAGTAACGGGATCTGCTCCAATCAAGTACCTGCCATTTTCTGAGCACCGCATCCAATTCAGTACCTGCCGTACTTGTCTTATCTTTTCTTCTTCAAGAACTTCCCCTGTATGTTTATCCAAATAGGTAATTACAAGTTTATCACTTATCACTTCAATAATATCAGAATCAAAATTATTAAATCGCATTTTATGAATCTTTTTTATCTTTTTATTGTTCCATAATACTTTTCCACTTTCACATTCATAACAGATTACCCCTTTTTTGGCTGCATACCCTGCCAAAGCAAGTTTTCCGTCTTGGGATATGGCGTAACAACATTTGTCTCTTATGTATTCTGCTGTAAAATGATATAATTCCTCCCATTTTTTTTCTTCCCGTGTCCCTGTATTCTTGAGAACAAAATATTCTTTTTCTTCTGCATCTTGTAACCATTCTGGAACCCATAAACATAATTTGTAATCTGCCATTCCGTCTGTCATAGTTAGTGCAATTTTTTGGATATCTACGGATTCTAAATTATATTTCATTTTTTCATTTTTCCTTTCTTTCTTCGCTATAGCTTTCTGCCACTTCATCAAGTACATGCATAAGTTTTATCTCATTTTCTGTGTCTACATATACTTTCGGGTAAACCATACAAAGACCATTATTTTCCCAAAAACCATCACAACGATCCAATCCATAAAAGTACATCATATCTCCATAATATTCCATTTTAGCTTTGAAATAAAATTTTTCAGAAAGTGGTGTTATTTCTATCGCTCCTGTAAATGTACCCTTTTCTTTAAATTCCTCAACAGCACAATACACTTTATCATCATACACTATTGCCAAACATGGCAGCTTACCTTCTTCTCCATATTCTTCACATGGAGCGTATGTATGAAGCATTTCAACTTCTCCAGCATGAGATTTTGCCTCCTTGAAAGCATTATTCAGCTTAAAAGATATAAGAAACTTGCTATCATCATCTCCATAAGCTTCATCCTCTACAGTGTAAGAATATGCTGCAAGAACAATCTCTTCCTCCATTTGCATATTTTTAGGTGTTTCATCTATTGATACGGTTTCTGTAAATTCAGATGAAGACCTATCAGCCAATTTGATTATCTTTGCAATTTTATTTAATAATGCCATTTCAAATTCTCCCCATTGTATTAATATTAGATATATTCTAATTCAGTCCAATTTTAATCAAAAATTTATTATCCACTATATCTATATATCACG
>CAMWUK010000077.1 GCA_947177415.1 uncultured Clostridiaceae bacterium | reverse complement strand
CTATTGGTTTATTATCCTAGTTCCACCTAAATAGTTATACAATTCCTTATATTTTTATAGTACCAAAACCGCTTAGGTTTTTCAATGGATTTTGTACAAGCATAAACGGAGTTTCTTATTTGTGTAGAGAAAAAATAGAGAATTTATTTTTAAAATACAAATGTTAGGAAAAATAAATGGAGGTTGTTAGATATGAGTACAGAAATCGTACTGGAACGGGTAAATAAGTATTATGGAAAAAAGCAGGCTTTAAAAAATGTAACTATGACAATTCCTAAGGGAATGTTTGGATTATTGGGCAGAAATGGTGCAGGGAAAACTACCCTTATGAAAATATTGGCAACATTGCATAAAGCAACAGATGGAGAAGTAACTATTTGTGGTGTTGATGTGAAGGAATGTTCTAAAATACGAAGCATGACAGGATATTTGCCACAGGATTTTTCTATGTATGGAAATATGAGAGTATATGAAGCAATGGATTACTTAGGAACTTTGTCAGGGCTAAAAAAAGAGGAGAGAAAAAAAAGGATACCACAATTGCTGGAGAAAGTAAATTTGCAAAACAATTATAAAACGAAAGTAAGGGCAATGTCCGGGGGAATGAGACGAAGATTGGGAATTGCCCAGGCTTTATTAAATAATCCCAAGGTACTGATTGTAGATGAACCTACAGCAGGACTTGACCCGGAAGAACGTGTCCGTTTCCGTAATTTATTATGTGAGATTGCGGAAGAAAGGATTGTGCTTTTATCCACACATATTGTTGGGGATATTGAGGCTACCTGTGAAAATATTGCTATTTTAGACGAAGGAACCCTTCGGTTTACTGGTACAGTGGAGGAACTTTTAGAAATAGCAGAAGGAAAAATATATACAGCTGAAGTTTCAAAAATGGAATTGGAAAAAATAAAAAAAGAATATATTATAACTGGAATGCTTACCAAAGGGAGTAGGGCAGAAGTAAGACTGGTTGCAGAAAAGATGCCTTTTGAAAGTGCAATATGTTGTGAAGCAAATGTAGAGGATGCCTATTTGTACTTAATGAATGGAAAGGCTGGTGCATAATATGTTTGGCAGTTTATTATGGAAAGAATGTAAGATGTGGTTAAAGAGTATTATTTTTTATGCCTATATCATTCTATTATTTCTTTTTTATGTATCACAGATGGGAGAGGGAAATGCTTTTGTAAAACCACAACCAGGCTGGAATGACTATGGCATGGCATACTCCGAAGATGAAAGAGTAATTATGAATGGAACATTAAAAGACTTGATAGAAGATTATGGGAGAGGGTATTTTCCAACTTACCCTATAGGCTTTTATAAAAAAGTTATTTTAGCAGATCAGGAAATGCGTACCCTAGGTGATTGTATTTCTGAATTGACAGGAATGACGAAAGAACAATGGGAGAAAGAATATGATAGGTATCTAGATGGATATTCAGGTTATATGGATGAACAGGGACAATTTATTGAAGAGGAAAAAGTACCATGGAGTCTGGTGGTTAGTGAGCAGTTAACCTACAAAGAGTTTAAAGAGATAATGAAAAAAGTTTCTGATATTATTGGGGCAGGCAGTGAGTATAGTGAGCATCGGTTGAAAAGTCATGGAATAGTTCCAAAAACTTATGAGCAGGCTATGGCAGAATATGAAGAAATATTGGAAAAAGATAGAGTAACAGGAGCCTATGCAAGGTTATTTAGTGATTATATTGGAATTGTTCTTGGTATTCTTCCAGCTTTCTTTGTAGTAACCAGAGGAATAAAAGATAGAAAAAACCAAGTAAGTGGTGTTATCTATTCTAAGAAAGTAAGTTCTGGGATGATTGTACTTAGCCGTTATCTGGCAATGATAATTATGATGGTTCTTCCAGTGCTGGCAGTATCCTGTTTATCCATGACACAATCTTTGTATATAGCAAATAATGTGGGGGTAGTACCAGATTATTTTGCTTATGTGAAATATGTAGCAGGATGGCTTTTACCTACCATTTTATTTGTTTCTGCATTGGCTTTTGTAGTTACAGAATTAACAGAAAGCATGATAGGGATTTTGGTCAATGGAATTGCATGGTTTAGTGCTGTTTTACTTGGGGGCTCCAATTCTGCCCTGATAAATGCAGGATGGAATCTTATTCCGCGGTTTAATGAGCTTGGAGAATATAAGTTGTTTCAGGAAATGCTTCCTCAGCTAATTTGTAACAGATGTTTCTATACTGTATTAAGTTTGTGCATTATTGTATTATGTGTGGTAATTTATGATAAAAAGAGGAGAGGAGGATACCAGATTCATGGAAAGATATTTAAAAATAGGCACAGTAAATGTGAAGCATAATTTATTTTACCATGTCTTGATTTGCATTCTGCTTGTTGTAATGGCACCTCTTTTTATGGGAACTGAAAATTTGGAGCAGAATAGTGTCGCCAAGATAATAGAGATTTATTTATCCTTAATTGGAATGATTCTTCTTATACCTACCTTTATTCCCGATATGAATAAGGATATCAGGGATTTGATATACAGTAAAAAAGAACCTGTGCCAGTGTTGCATTTTATTAGAGTGTTAGAAGCATTGGTAATCATGGTGGTAATTGGTATGTTGTTTCTTAATTATTTAAAATCAGGAAATTGTCAGTTTTCCTTTAATAAAATGTTTTATACATTTATGGCGAATGGAGTATTTCTTGGAGGATTGGGTATGTTTATGTTTGCCGTATTTGACCAGGCAGTATTTGCTTATATGCTCCCATTAGTCTATTATGTTTTGAATTTTGGGGCAGGAAAGAAGCAGTTAGGTATATTCTGGCTATTTTCCATGCAGGCAGGGAGCATAGAAGAAAAGCATTATTTGATGGGATTTGGGATTTTGTTCTTAGTGGGGGCGGTTGTTATTGTGAAATGTAAAACACTATGTCGTAGATAGAGGATATCTTTGATTGGAATTTATTTGCTAATGGTTGGATGATTAATAAGAAACCGTTACTGTTCACACCTATGGTGCAAACAGTAACAAGAAACCTGCAATCATTTAATAGTAAGTTATAGGCGTATTGACTTGGTAGTATAAAATGAGTATAATATGATTAGAATATTACTATCTAAAAATGGCGGTGTCAGTATGAATATACGTCCATCTGCAGCAATTCGTCAGAATTATAACGAGATTGCTGATATGTGTAGAAAAACTGCAGAGCCAATTTTCCTTACCAAAAACGGTGAGGGTGATTTAGTTGTTATGGATATTGAAACATACAACAGACGGGAAAAGATGCTAAAGCTTAGAGAAGAACTGCTTGCTGTTGAGGAGGACAGGATACATGGAAGTAAAGGGTATTCTGTGAGTGAGGTTGCGTCTATGATGCGTGATGCAATCAAGGAGGCAACGGGGCATGGGACGACAGAATAAATATCAGGTTATTGTATCAGAACAGGCAAAACGAATGCTTGTATCTCATGCCGCATTTTTGGCACAGGTAAGTGCCGACGCGGCAGAACGGTTTATTACAGCTTTTGAGGCAGCAGCAGATTCCTTAGAAATAATGCCTCAGAGATGCCCTTGGCTTGCAGGTGAATATATTCCCAAAAACACTTACCGATATTTACTATTTGAAAAATTATATTTGTTGGTTTTTCAAATTCAAGATGATATTGTATATGCCGATTATGTGGTGGATTGTCAGCAGGACTACAGTTGGCTCATTCATTAATCATCAAATTTTTTGAAATCGTCACTTCCAAAAGGTGGCGATTTTATTTTAACCATTTTGCGATAGCAGAGGTTTACAATATTATAAGTCATACATAATTGAGGTTACATTGTTTATGATAAATGCGGAGCAGATGATGCTCCGCATATTTTGTTGAAGCCAGTAGAAAAATGCTATAGCTTATGATAGAATATAAATCAATAGATGGTTATGAAACTTCAGATAAAAATTTAAAGAGTAAAGAGAGTTTCGAGAGTGTTCATATAATTTATTAGTTTGTGGAACTATACAAATCAGAATTTGTGGAGGTGCTTTATGAGTAAATTAATTTATGTTGATCCTGCTTTAATGGAAGGTGGGGAGTTAAGGACAGCACTTTTTGTAAAAGAAATTAATAAAAGTTGGGTTATTCAAAGTGAGAATCCTAAGACAAGGAATATTGATGAATATGAGCAACTTTCAAAAGATAAAGTATTAGAGATGTATCCTGAGTTAGATGAATTACTTAACATGGAATTGGATGATACAATTTCCTTTAGAAAAGGAATCAATAGTGGAAAATGGTATGATTTTCATTAAAGAGTATAATATAACTTCTGATTTTCTTGACTAAAATATATATCTTGATATATATCATTAGTAGAAAGGAGTTGGTTATTATGATGACAGCAAAAGTTTTTGAAAATGGTAGAAGTCAGGCAGTTAGGTTGCCAAAAGAATATAGATTTAATACTGATGAAGTTGCAGTGAACAGAATTGGTTCATGATGTTGAGAAGAGTCAATCAATAGAAAAGAATAGAGTGGCATTAGCATTACTTTTAGCTAATATTGAAATTATGGATTTTGATTCTTCTGTGGCTGAAAGTTATGGAAAAATACGAGCAGATTTGGAAAAAATGGGAAAACCAATTAGATCATTAGATATGATGATTGCAGGACATGCGAAGTCGTTAGGATACACAATTGTCACGAATAATACCAAAGAATTCATGGGTGTTAATGGGGTGAAACTTGAGAACTGGGCTGAGTGATAGATTACAATTAAACTAAGTCACTAAGTTCCGGTTTTATGAACTTGACAAATCGAAGTTTTTCGGGGAGCCACATAAAAAAATCAAAATTTGAAAGGAAAAACAAAATGGTATTGACATACAGAGAAGCCGCTAAATCGGATGTCAATTTGCTAATTGATATTTATAATTCTTCATTTTATGAAGATTATATTCACTATGGCGAATGTCCCGGTTATGGTAAAACAAAGGAGCAAATGGAATTGTCTATCCTTAAATTTCCTAAGTATATTATCATTAAAGATAGTATTCCTGTTGGGGTGATTTCCTTTGAAAATAAAGGAAATGGGAACTATTATCTTGGCTGTTTATGTGTTATTCCAATGTATCAGAGGATGGGGATAGGTTCACAGGCATTCCAATATATGCTGTCAATTTGCCCCGAATGGAAGCAAATTACATTGGTGACCCCATCGGACAAAGAGCAGAACATAAAATTCTATACTGAAAAATGCGGATTCAACACTGATGGCAAAGAGATGGACGGAAATGTAGAAGTTACTAAGTTTATCATGAAACGATAAATTCTGGTTTGTAGGAGAAGAGGTATATGAAATATAGATGTCCATGTTGTGGATTTTATACTTTTGAAGAACGACCTAATGGTAATTATGATATATGTGAAGTGTGTTTTTGGGAGGATGACCCGATTCAAATGGAGGATGAAACATACGAAGGAGGTGCCAATCGTGTAAGTTTGGTACAAGCACAGAAGAATTTTATTGAATTTGGAGCTTGTGAGGAAGAGTTTAAAAAATATGTTAGGAATCCGTTAGATGATGAAAAAAGTGGAATTGATTAAATTTTTAGTTGGAGTCTTATAAAAAAGTGGTAATGTAAACCATCAGTTAAATTCTGTCCGAGCGTGGAATTTGCTAATCAAGAAGAGGCTGATTATGCGGTAATTACAATATATGACCCTTTTGCAGCAGCTTTTGAACGTATTCCAAATGCTTATAAAAAGATATTGGACTTATTACAAGCAAATGGATTTCGTGAAAAGCCGAAGGATGACATATTATCTTGTTTTGAGCATGTGTATGAAAAAGAGACAATTACTTATATGGATGTATATATTCATGTGGATAGTGTTTCAAAAACAGATAGTTTTACGAATTTTTCGTAGAATTCATAGATGGCAACAAAACCAAATTTGGGAGGAGAAGGAAAATGGAACTGGTACGACAACCAACTTTTGAAACTTGTGGTCAAGCATGTATTGCAATGATTACAGGCAAAGATATAGAGGAAGTAATTAAAGATATGAAAACAAGTGGACCTACAAGCATAGGGCAACTGATTGAAATATTGGACTTTTATGGAGTGAAACATGCTGAAAAGAATACACGTATTTCAAAAAAGAATCCTACACCATACGAATATTCCATTTTAACTGTGCATACAAATGAAGGTTACACTCATTGGACTTTGTTATATGATAATAAATATTATGACCCTGAATTTGGATTAATTGATGGCGAGTACACATATGGAAAAATAACATCATTTTTAGGAATTTATATATAGACAATTTTCAATTTATTAAAAATGACACTCTCATTTTGACAGTTTGCAGAAAAAACGCTGTATACCTTGGTTTTGAAGGATAGGCAGCGTTTTTTGTGATTTCATAATAATTTTTTAGTCATGATTTATATTCTGGCAAAATATAAATGTATGACTGAAATGTTATGATAAATTGACAAAGAAACAAAATAACAATTGATGCGTAAGGTTATACAATTAGACGAGTGAAAAGTCGAATATATATTTTCCACAAGGAGGTGTGGAGCGATCAAAATGAACATCTATATTTGGCATGGGAAAATTAAAAGTTTCACTTGCCCATTGGATGGCACATGCTGTAAAACCTTCATTTTGAACATCACATAATGAAAATTGAATACTACGCAATGTAATTAAACAGAAATTATCCTGTAATAATTCAAGTAGATATTTGCTTATTAATTTTAAACCATTACAAAAACATATTTGTTCTTCAGATATAAGTGATTGGCTATCAGGATAAGGCAATAGTGACGGATAAAAATATATCTGATCTGTAATTTTTATGTATTTATTTACATATTCAATATTGGGAAGAAGCTGATATCCGGCTTCCAGCAATATGGCAATTCCCCATTGTCCTTTAAAAAGCTTGTAGTTGCTTTTTTTCCATATAATATTTTCTGGCATAGTAAACCTCCTGTTCTGTATTTTTTTGATACTCCAAGGTCTTTTCCTTTACGAATTAATTTTTCTGATTCTGTTTCAATTACAGTTCCTTCCATAATACCCAATACCCACCAGCCTTTCTTCGTTTTGATTTCCATAACTCCTCCTCATGACACCATTCCGTTGAAAGGTGGATATCATCTAAAAGATTTTGGGGAAATTTGTTGAAGCAATTTGCTGTTTATGATATGATTGCATCATGGAGTAATCGTGTTACAAGGTGGTAAACCTCCCTAACTTGGAAAAGAAGGGAGGTGGTGCATATGAGTACATTTGAAAGCATTTATTTGATGCTAACATTTGCAACATTTATCATTGCACTGCTTACCTACATAGATAGGAATAATAAGCGAAAATAAATAAACCTACCTTGTACTTGGCGGTCTAGGTAGGTTTATTATGTAAACTAAACTGGGAGGTCAACCACTTTGTGGGCGGTTGCTCCTTTTATATTCTCAATATAACATATCTGGCAGCAGGATTCAACTGCTTTCAAGCGGAAAGATAGTGTAAATTTACCTTCGGGAATGACAGATATAAGGGAGATATCTTGAAACACCCCATGCTGTACCTGTCCATTACTTTCATGCCAATATGACTTTTTAAAGAAATGACTATTTTCTGAAAACCCGAACAAAATTTTACACTATCCACACTTGACGCAACTGTTCAGGTAGAAACGCACAGTAAATGCGTGAATGAAAAAATCACTTTTTGTGAATAAATGCGGAACAAGTGGCTGTTCCGTATTTTCTTTTAATATGCATAAACAATGATTGCAATGGATACCAAAAAAAGTGCAAATTATACCATATTTATTTTTTTTTGACATTATTTTTGATATAATGAATGATAACCGATCAAATTAAGGAGGTAGAGGGTAGTGATGAAAACAATTAAGGGAAGGCTTACCATTAGTGTAATAGGTATTGTTGTAGCAAGCATACTTCTGACTACAGTAGGTATTATAGCAGTTGCAGGAAACCGTATGATTCAGGTTCAGACACAAGATCTGCAGTTAAACGCTGATAAATATTCAGAAGAAATTAACACATGGATTGAAAACGAAAAAATGCTTGCAGATGGGGTAGCAGACAGTATTAAAGCTAATGGAAAAACAGATACAGATTTTGTTCAGTCTGTAGTGGATACTCATGCAGCAGGCAGAGAGGAACTTTTAAATCTATATTGTGGGACAAAGGATAGCCGGTTTATCCAGTCCAATAGAGAGGCAGAAATACCGGATGGATATGATCCTGTGAAGCGGGGATGGTATCAACAGGCAGCAGAAAAGGCTGATGTTATAGTGACAGATCCTTATTGGGATGTGATGACAAATCAGATGTGCACAACGATTGCAGCACCAGTCTACATAGATAATGAACTTGTGGGAGTTATTGGTTTGGATGTGACACTTGGCACTGTAACAGATTTGACAGGGAGCATTAGTTATGCAGAAGGAGTATATGGTTTTCTGGTGGACAGCAGTGGACAGTATGTGGCACATAAAAATAAGGAATACGAACCTACAGAGGATAGAGTAGTTGCAGTTACAGATATTATGCCTGGATTAAAAGAGCTGGTAGAAGGAACAGATAGTAGTGTAAGAAAGCTTACAGATTATGATGGTAGTGTATGTTATTTTGCCATTGCAGGAATAAAAGGCAGTAGTTGGAAACTGGGCGTTGTTGTTCCGGCTGCTAATGTCATAGGATCTCTTGTTACTATGATTGTGGTAGCGGCTGTGATTGCCCTTATAATTATTGTGTTTGTGGTATTGTTTATGACAGGACTTATCGGTAGGATGCTGGCACCAATACAGATGTTAAAGCAATTTGCATCTGGAGATTTTTCTGAAAATACTGTCTGTGAAAAAGTAATTCCAAAGGAATACAAAAATGAGACAGAGCAGATTAGAACAGCAACAACGGAGGTAAGGCAGCAGATTAGGGAGATTATTTTAAATACAAAACAGGAAGCAGGAAATATTAGCACAATTGCGGAAAGCACATCTGAAAAAATGACAATTTTGAACCAGAATATATCTGGTATCTCCAGCTTGGTAAACCAAGTTATGGGGCAGACCACACAGGCGAGAGAACTGACAAAGAGTATTAAAGATCATGGCAAAGAGTTGGGAGATGCCATAAAGAATGTGGCAAATAAAGCAGCAGAAGCGGCAGAACAGTCTGGCAATATTATGGATCGGGCAGGCAAACAACATGAGAATTCTAAGCAGTCTGCCAAGGAAGCAGTTGCTCTGTATCAGGGAACAAAAGATGATTTAGAAAGAGCAATCAATGATAGTAAAAGAGTACAGGAAATTGATTCCTTGACAGAGGAAATACTTGCCATTAGTTCACAGACCAACCTTCTGGCATTAAATGCATCTATAGAGGCATCAAGAGCCGGTGAGGCAGGAAAAGGATTTGCTGTTGTTGCAGATGAGATTAGGCAATTGGCAGACAATTCAAGACAGGCAGTAGATAAGATTCGTCAAGTTACAGAAAGTGTAGTACAAAATGTGGCGTTTTTATCCAAAAACTCTGGAAAGTTATTGGAATTTATGAATGAAAAAGTCATGGAAGATTATAGAGGAATGACAGAGCTTGCTGAAGTATATCAGAAGGATGCTGCGTTTTATAATGATATTTCTGGTGAATTGGGAGCATCCTCCAAAGAGATGAGCACAAGTATGATAGAAATTAATGAGTCAATTGCTTCCATTACAGAACTGGTGAGAGAAATAGCAGAATTTATGGAGAGTATGGAACAATCTACAGAAAATTCTAATGAAAATTCTAAAGCAGTAATGAAACAAATGGAGGAATTGTTCCAGTTAAGTGAGCTTTTGAACCATACCGTGTCATCTTTTAGAGTTTAAGATATGACAAAGAAGTAAAAGCATAGTGGAATGGCTACAAAAAAATGTTGAGGGAAATGGGAGGCATGGAGAAGTATGTTAGGTGGTTCTGTATATATAGCATTGATCCGGTTTGTAATAAGTCTTGCAGGAACAATTTTATTATTTTCCTTAATGAGTGAGCCACGGTTTAGTGGAAAAAGGCTAATGGTTTATTATGGTGGTTTTAGTGTAGCTGTAATTGTGTTGGCATGTGTTTGGTATGTGGCTGACTTGAAGAGTTGTGTAAAAATGTCAGCTTTTGTAATGTATGTTTGTTTTGCCTTTTTTGCAATCTATATGAGCCGTGACCCAATTTTTTTGTCAGTGTATAAGCTGGCACTAACATTTTATTTAATGGCAGTGTTTCTTGTAGGTGGAATCGAAGTTGCTGTTATTTTTTTTCACAGAAATGTATGGGCAGACATTATTACACGTATTTTACTAATTTCCCTAATGGCATTTTTTATTGAGAAGAGAATAAAAAAATCTATTCAGGGATTTGGATATTATGTGGAAAATGAATTGGATCGGTTTAGTGTTATGGTTATGATAATCTGTATACTTTTTGGAATTGGATTTATTTTAAATCCAAACCATCAGGAGCAGACACCATATCGTCTTTTCCAGATTGTTATGAACTTTCTTCTGACAGGAGCCCTACAGCTTTTAGTATTTCGACTTTATCTGCATATTGGTAAAGAAAAAGAATATGAAAAGGAAAACCAGTTAATGAAGATGAATCAAAGATTATTGGAAAGAAATATGGAAATTCTGGAAGAGTCAGTGGAAGCTGGTAAAAGAATCCGCCATGATGTAAGACACCATAATGCAGTAATAGCAGAGTATGCCCGCAGAGGACAGAATGAAGAATTACTGCAATATCTAAAGGAATATACAAGGGAGACAAATGGAGAGATACCAGAAGCGATATGTACGAATATGGCAGTCAATAATATTCTTTCTGCATATACCAGAAAAGCAAGGAAAGAGCAGATAGAGGTTACTTTGGATGTGGAACTTGGCAGTGATTTTACTATACCAAATATTGATTTGGTAACCATATTGGCAAATGCCTATGAAAATGCCATTTATGGCTGTATAGAAGTGAAAAAGCAGTCTGGACAAAGGAAATGTTTTATTCATCTTGTGCTTAAAAGGAAAAAGAATAAGCTGGTCATATCCTGCAGTAATACCTGCAGAATAGAAACCGAGTTTAAAAATGGACAGCCTAAACCGGAATTTACAGGCGGCATTGGTGTGTTAAGTATTATTAAAACAGCGGAGAATTTTGATGGAGAATACGATTTTAAAAATGATAATGGTGTGTTTGTTTTTCGATTGATTATGAACATTCCACACAGTAATCAGATACATTGATTTTAAAGGGGAAATAAGGTATAATCAAGAATAAATAAGGATAAAAGATATGGGACATTCAAGAATGTTTTGGCGTTTTTGAATGTCTCATATCCCATTTATGTATAGTTTATAATGGACGAAAGAGGTGCAGTTTATGTATCTGATAGCACTCTGCGATGATGAAACGGCAGATTTAAATAAAACGGAACAAATGTTAAATAATTATAAGAATAAACATCCAGAAATGAATTTTATGGTTGAATGTTTTGAAAATGTAAATGAATTGCTTTACATGGTTAGAGAAAAAAATTATCTGCCGGATTTAATGCTGATGGATATTTATATGCCGGAAAAAATGGGAATTGAAGCAGCAAAGGAATTGCGTGCTATGGGAAATGAGGGGAGAATTATTTTTCTTACCACATCTAGGGAACATGCTCTTGAGGCTTTTGGTGTGGATGCGGTACAATACTTGGTAAAACCTGTATCAGAAGAGGTATTGTTTTCAATATTAGATAAGCTTTTAAGTGATGTAGAGGAGGAACGAAGAAAATATCTTTTGCTGCGGATAGGGGGACGGATACAGCGTGTGGCAATAAACGATATTATATATTGCGAAGCACAAGGAAAAATACAATGCCTGCATTTTGTAGATGGAACACAGTGTTTGCTACGCATGACCATGGCAGAGATTTATGAGATGCTCTCCTGTTATGAGGAGTTTGCCAGAGTTGGAGTTGCTTATATTATGAATTTGGATCATATAAATAGCTTAAATGCTAAAGAACTATATATGGATAATGGACAGAAAATTTATTTGCCGAGAGGTTCTTACCAGTCGTTAAGAGAAAGATATTTTGAATATTATTGCGAGGAGAGGTAATATGGTATTACTAATTGCAAGTATCTTTATTTTTATTATATTATTTGTAGTACAAATTAGTTTTTTAGTTAAGTCGTTAAACACTAATGATAATAGGAATTGGCTGTCTTTGTTTTCTAGTATAGGAGGATCCATTCTAAGTGTTATATTGTTTTTTGTATATATGTTAAATGGTGGTGGTGATTGGAGTTTATCCTCCGCTTTGTTTTTTATTTTTTGGTGTGCTGGTGTAATGCTTGGCTATTTTATTATTCTGCTTGCTAGTGTTATTTTTAAAATAGCAGAAATACACAAATTTAAAAAAGAGGAAATTACCAGAAGTAAAATAGAGAGAGACCTTGTTAAAAAAATGTTAACAACTCCATTTTTAATAATTGTATTATTATCAATTGGGGTAATATCTATAGATTTTATATTATATAATATAGAAGTTCATTCCCAAAAGGCTTCTTACAGTCAAACAAAAAAAGAAGAATTGCAAACAAAAAGAGAAGAATTACAAAAAATGGTGGATTTTGTTAATAAAAAGTATATTACTAATTTCAAAGTGGATGATTGTATATATTATAGAGAAGAAGATTACAGCAGACATCAAGATCTTTTTGGAAATGGAAAAACCTATAACATACCTTACCTAGCAATTTTTGAAAAAGGAATGAAAAAAATAACTGTTGCAGATAGAAAAGGAAAACTGTCTGATGACGGACAGCTAGAGGAATTAAACAGTTACATAGGAAATTATTTTTCAAAAAAAGTGGGAGAAAAGATTGACTTTGTACAGGTAAGAAAAACATATAATGGAAATATAGATGATGATACAATAAATTTTGTTATACAAGAAAAATTTGGAGATAAAATAACAGAAAAAAATATTGATGATTTTATAAATATAATTTTTGACCAAGAGGATTTGGAATTGTTATTTTATATAAAATCTAGTGTTAATATGGAAGAGTTAATTCATGAAGTTACAAATAAGCTGAATTATCTAAAAAAATATAATAATATTGAACGGCTTATGATATATTTTTATGATAATGAGGAGGAACTAATCATAAATAAAATTCAAAAAATACAGGAATATGGGGAGCATCAATATACAGAGGCTGTCAGCTCTGATGATTATGATGATGATTATAAATTTGACTATTATTATATTCCGAATAATTTTGAATATTATTATCCAGATGATGATGCTTCAAGATTTAAGAATGAAAAATTCAATACATTTATTGCTTCTGCTTTTTGTGTTTTGGATAGAGGATATAATGCAGGTCAAGGAAATAGAGAATTTGAAATAACAAATAATTGGGAAGTTTATACATACAAATAAGGATTTGAAGTTTTACAAACAATAGCTAACCAATATAGCAGGCAAAAAATAAGAATTAGCCATAACAAAGAAGGCATCTGAACTGTTACAAGCAGCCTGCTATATTGATAAATATGTTATCTTACTTTATGACTTTGCATCGTTTTGGTAAATACTGCATTGCAATCCGGTTCTCTGGTTTTGTATCGCACAGATAGAGGACGATTAAGAAAAACCATTCCAGAGGTTTCATAAGCAAATAAACAATGTCCGCTGCAGTTTTTGTGCGGATTAATTTTGCAATAGGAAAACCGTAGGTATCATAAATATGCCGGACACATTTGTGAAACCGAGGTGTCCGTTCTTCTAATATTTGTTCAAAGGCATTTGCAATACACAATTGACGGTTGACTACCACACGGTGACCATGCCGCTCTCCCATACGGATTGGTTTTACGATTCTGTTATGCCCTCCAGCAGCAACGGTGCATAGATAATGTTCATCCATGTGTAAATTTGGTGGTGCCGTTTTTTGTGATAATCTCCAATCGGCGGTTTCTGTCCATGCTTTGATAAGATAATCTGGTTTTTGACCAAATAACATAAGAAAACAAAGGACAATCCCCAAAAGAGGCCACATTAATATAAATGCAATAATTGGCCAATATGCTGCATGCATCAAGTTCTTATGAAAATAGCCCAATATAGAATTGGTCTTATAAGCATTATCATTGTGTTCCTCCATAGCATTCCATTCTGTAATCTTATATCGAATCGTTTTTATTCCAATAATAATACAATTAAATGGAAACAGGCATAAAATGGAATATTCCAATGAAACCAATGAAAAAATTTGTATGCACCACACAATACATTCAAACATTCCCAAATACATTGCTGCTATTGCCAACACGATAATAAGTGGAGGCATTTTTTCTAATTTTATACAAGAGAGTATAAGATATCCGAGTCCACCTATCACACATAACATTATGGATACAGGTACTCCGTTGGTCCATACAGGTTGATGCAATTCAGAATTATACAATTGTTCTGACCATTCGGAATTTAACATAATATCAAAAAGGTCATTTACAACAGCGAGACACATCATACTATATAACAGCCCTAATATAATTGTAATAAACTCAAATTGTTTTATTTTTCTTTTCCATAAGGTGTCTTTTGGCTGTTTAAATAACGAAGCAAGATTAATTAAGGTCAAAATACAGGGATAGATAACAAGTCCACCTATTATAAGAGCTGAAAATATAGGCTCCAATAAATAATCTAAATCAAAGGAAAAAGCTAAAATACCCATGGCAAATCCTATTCCCAAGGAAATACCAATAGATGATGCAATTGGCCATTTCTTAATGATATCAATTCCCTTTTGTATATATTTTTTTGTTTTTTCGTTTAAATAAAACAAATTGAATCACTCCTTTTGTTAATATGTCATTAATTTTAACATGATATTTTTTAATTAAATATATTATTGTGTTAAACGTAACTGTTCATGGTGCTGAACAAGTACATTAACTTCTTATTAGAGGAAATAGCATATGTATACAAGAATATCGTTTTAAAAGTTTCATATATTCCTCTTTGGAGACTCTGGTTTTGTTGACAGAATATTCTGTCACACTTTCCAATTGTAAAATTGTATCACTCGTACACGGTTCACCATTATCATTATAGAACATAGAGGCATTTTCAAGTAAGACCTTTTCTTCGTAATTTCTTGTTGATTGAGTGGTATAATAAAAGGAAACGACCTCTAAAGCTTCTCCTTTTTTGTAACTATAAATAGTAACTCCACCTCCAAAACCACAAAATCCACCAGTTTGTATTATTTCACCCATCATAATTTGCTCCGTTTTTTTATCATACCAAAGATACACATCACTTTTTCCCATAGAACCACCACTGCCATACCCAGTTACCAGATAGTGTAATTTATTATCCTTTATTGCACAAAAGCCATTGTTGGTTAAGGAAGAAGATCGCAGAATGTAAGGCAGGGCAGAATAATACAGAACAGGTTTTGCTGAACCATCCAGATTATAAAGCTTGTAATCTTTTATATAACCTTTATTTCGGATTGTATCATCACCCCAGGACAACTCTTCTTCTTTGTTTACAGGAGGATTTTGTGTAAACTCATGAAATAAACGGATTCTTGGTGTGATCATATTTTTTAGAAATGCACGTGTTATATCAGTGTCTCTTGTGTCCTTTGTCTTTAGAATACCATAACAGTCATTGAGCCTCAAAACAACAATATCAAATGTACCATAACAACAATGATAGGGAGTATAGGACCAATCTTGTGAAAGTAGTTTCTCTCCTTTTTTATTAATAAAATTATACTTGTTATCTTTTTTAATTTCATAGTATTCACCTTTTTTTGTAATGCTGTCACTATCTATATTTATCAATTCGTTATTACTGTTGAACAATAAAATTACCTGATTACGTTTTAAAGCAACAGAGCCATCCTCAAAGAGCTGTATCTCATCAAATTCGAATGGTATATCCAGTTTCCCATTTTGGTCAATTATCCCATACTTTACACCTTTTCTTACCACCAATTTACCCTTATTGTAATTGTAGACTTCATCATATATAATCGGTACGCACTCCGAAAAATCTGTTAAATTTAAACATCCTTCTTTATTATCCAGAGCAACTGCTAAAATTCCTTCCTCTTGTCCCTCATTATTATAAGGAGTAATTTTTTGATAGATGAGTGGAACTTTTATCTTCCTTTGAAAATCAATTACCCCATATAAGCCATTGCTTTTTACAATTGCCAAATCTTTTCCATGTATTAGTGATACTTTTTCATATTGAGGGGATGCTATAATGGTACCATCTGAATTGGCAAATCCATATTGGTCATCTTTTTTCATGCAAAATCTCCCACCTTCATCTACTGTGATTTCATCATAGGATTCTGCCAGATATTTTTTTCCTTTATTGTCAAAACAGTAATCTTGATTATTTATCGTAGCAATGATAAAGTTATAGTTAATATTAATATAATCATACAAAGGAGCAATTATTTCTTTTCCTTCTTTATTAATTACCCCATACTTTCCTTTCTTTACAACTTTTGCAATGCCATTTTGAAAATAGTCTGCATCATCATAAATTGGTTTAATTACTGTATTTCCCGATTTATCAATATAACCATATTTGCCACCTATGCTAAAATACGCCAGACCATCTTGAAAGGAACTGACACTATCGCATTCAAGGTAAAAAACAGGATTTCCTGTTCTATCCATAAATCCATAACGATTGTCCTGTGCAAAATATGCAAGCTCCTCCATAAATGGTGCTGCATCATCAAAAATAAAAGGAATCGCTTCCTTACCATTTAAATCAATAAATCCATACTTTTGTTTATAGGACACACAGGCAAGCCCTTCATGATATGGATAGGCAACATCATAAATATAAGAAGTAAGTTCTTTTCCATCTTCTGTCATGAAACCATAGTGTTCTCCATTAAAAATACAATATCTTTCTTCTGAATTAATGACAAAGTCAATTTGTTTTGTTGCTGATGTTGTAACCAAAGTGGGATATTGTAAAATATTCGTTTCCTTTGCATCTGATATTTTTTTTTCTGTCTGTTCTTTTTTATCAGATACATTGACTGGTTTTTCTGTTTGGCTGCATCCCATAATTGTGATACAAAAAATGATAGCTAAAATTTTTATAAATTGTACAAGTAATAAATTTTGTCCCACACTTAAGTTTATGGATCTTCTCTGTCTTAACATAACTGTATCTCCATCTCTTTCTATCTGTTTTTTTAGTATTCTTTAAAATAATTTGTATTTCTTTATATATTATACTTTTTAGGAAAGTAGATTGTTGCATATCAATTTACATAAAACGATTGGATTAAATGGAGATTATAAAATTATAGAAATGTAAAATTCAGTATGATATAATATTAAAAATAATGGTAACTATTCAGGTAGAAACACGCATTTACTGCGTGTTTCGTAGCAAAATGTAAATTTTGATTGTTCTAAGCCCTTCGCCGAAGGCGAATTTTCATGGGCTTAGAACGTAACTGTTCATGGTTCTGAACAGTTACAAATAATGTATATGAAACAATAGAGGAGAAAATAGTGCATTGTATTCTGAAATAGCTTTACTAGAGAAGCAATATAAATTTACATAAAAGGAAAAAGTGTAATTAAGTTTTGAAAGAAAAGTGGGAAATATATATGGACAGATTTAAAATAAATTTTGAATTAAAGGAACTTGAACAAGTGGCTCTTTGGGGACAAAAACCGAGCCAAAGTATACATTGGTTTGGATTAACAGATGGATTGTTATGGATTGATGTTGGAGAACAAACCATATATGAGTATACAAAAGAAGCTCAGAGTTATTTTGAGGAGCCTAATCTTAAATATGTGGATTATCAGATTTCACGTTTTTTAGAAGATTTTTCATTTCTTTTTCAATATATAGGGGAATCTATTCCAAAAGAGTTGTATGATAATGTTGAAGATTTTGACAATAAGCTAGAACGATGGTGGGATGTGCATGAAAAAGATCCAGATGAGCTATTTGATTATTTTGTTGATACGGATTATGTTGGATTAATAGAATGGCTCAATTTCAAACATACTATGGATTCAGGGCATCTGACTGGATGTCAATATATGAGTTTTTTTAGATGTAAGGATAAAATAAAAATTATTTGGGTCAGTAATTATGAAATGGAAAGTGGAAATAGTATATGGACATCTCCAAATGGAATGATTGAAATATCATATGGTGAATTTGTTGAAGGAGTGCAAGCGTTTTTTCAAAGATTTTATATGGCTATGGATAAACAAGTGGAAGATGCTGTGAATAAAAATTGGGAGTGTGTATCACTGGATAAGGAAAGGCTTATCATCGAAAATAAAGAAAGAAAAGAAGAATTCAATCAAGCAATCTCTTTTTTAACAAAGCCACAAACGCATACTGATTGGGATAATGTAATGCGTTTATATGAAAAAATGAATTCTGAGATTGGTGAATTGCCAGCCAGTTCATAATATTTTCAAATTAAGGATCAAAGAAAGGATATCGGTAAAAAAGGAAAAATATTTGATGATGAAATCTTCTCTATTATAGAATAAAGATAATCACAAAATATTTTTCCTTACTTCTATTTATTTTTTTACTGCATTATCATAAAATGTTAATACATCCTGCATGAAATTTTCGTCCAATGTTGATAATTTTTCCTTATCCACATTTGCACAAAATTCTGCATCTATTTCTTTTGGTATATTCTCATTATACTGTTTTTGAAGTTTGTTGTAATCTGCATCCAGTTTCTTTTCATAAGCAATCGCATCAAGTGACATAAACAGCCTGTTATGATCATTTTGTTTTTCACCATCACAAATCTTATATTGTACATTTGGATTGATAATTTCATCACGATATGCTATTGTTCCTGCTCCTTCATATCCCACTGTGGTATCCTTATTGCCATGTATAATTAAGATTGGAGTATCTGTATTGTTTATACCATCCACTGCTGACATATTGGTGTTTTTTCCAAATAGCATCTTTTGATAAAGATAAATATATGGATATTCAACATAAGCAAAGTTGCCCATCATTCCTTTTGTCCACTCTAAAATCATACTCATTGGTTTATTAAATCCTGCTACACTAACTGAACCAGCAATTTCATAATTATAATTAAAAATAGCAGTTACTGCATAACCACCCCAGCTATGTCCATATAGAAATACTGGAATTTCGTCAAAGCGTGATTCTTTCTCTATATAAGATAATGCTGCATCTAAGTCAATTATAGATTGTGATAAACCAACACTATTTTTCCCTTCACTTTCATAGCAGCCAGTATTATCATAACCAAAAACCTGATAACCATGCTCTACAAAGTAAAGTGTTTCAGCTATATAACCTTCTGCTCCACCACCCATACCATGGGAAATTACAATAAGTCCTTTTTGGTTTTCTGATCCATAAAGGTATCCCTGTAATTGATTTTCACCTGATGAAAAGGAAAGTAACTCCCTGTCATATTGTTCCTCTACATCCTCATATCGAAGATAACAGCTATATTCTTTCCTTTCTGTCCTTCCAAACATGTCATTAAAGTTGATTTTAATAAATACAAAAGAAGCAATAGAAAATATTAAAAAGAAAATGAATACTAATATGAATACAATTTGTAACCTTTTTTTCTTATGGTTCATTTACCCATTTCCTCCCTATATATTTACATTAATAGACAATGTATCTTTCGTTAGCATCTAAAAATATCGACTTTCTAAGTATAATATAGAGCATGATAAAAAACAAGTATTTTATTTTTATACCATTTATGCATTTGTAGATTGAGTAGTAAAAATGAAAATTTTAAAATTTTTTGGGGAAATTGACCATCTTAATTTTTGAATTGTATAATAAGTGAAAGGAGGCACAGATATGAAACATAAGATGAGTACTCAAAAATTTGAATATGTTTATCAGAAGTATAAAACATTGTTATTCCATATTGCATTTTCCTATGTGAAAAACAGGGAAGATACAGAGGATATTTTACAGGATGCATTCGCAAAATGGCTTTATCATGCACCAGAGTTTAAAAGTGAGGAGCATGAAAAACGTTGGCTTATACGGGTAACAGTAAATCTTTCAAAAAAACATTTAAAGTTGTTTTGGAATAGGAATAAAGTGACAATGGAAGAGTTGCCAGAGACTTTAGAATGGAATATGAGTAGAACAGAAATAAACTTGTTAGATGAGGTGATGGCACTTCCGGACAAATGCAGAATAAGTATGTATCTGCATTATTATGAAGGGTATACCTGCAGGGAAATCGCCAATATATTAAAGTGTACAGAGTCTGCCGTAAAGATGCGGCTACAGAAAGGACGAAAATTGTTAAAAATGAATTTATGTGAAGGTGAGCAAAATGAAATTAGAAGATTATCAGGAAATATATAAGAAGATGGAAATGCCGAAGAAAATGGATGAAAGGATAAGAGAGGGTATTATGGAAAAAGAAAATGGAAAGAGAAAAGAAGTTAACAAAAAAACTTTGGTTCAAACAGCATGTGCGGTAGCAGCAGCTATTATGGTAGTTGGAGTGTTGCAGGCACCATCCATAGCAACAGCGTCAAGGCAACTTGCTGAACAGTTTACCAATAAGTTTACTGCTTACACAGAAGATGGAGAAGATGTCGACATAGAGATGAAGGGCGAATATCTGAAAATAAATGCAAATGCCAAAAAGACGAATTGCAAAATGGATTCTCTTAAGACAGCGGAAAAAGAGTTAGGATTACCACTGCTTAAATCAAAGGATGCTTATGAAGAGAAAAACTGTATTGCGTATAATGCTCTTTTATCAGAGAGTGGTGAACTATATCAGGTGGAGCTAATTGATGATTTTTATGTTTTAGGTGATATTAAAGATGTAAATACGGAAATGTTTAGCCAGCCAGATGATGTAAATGATATTCGTTTTCATGAAGGAAAAGAGTATCGAAGTCCAATTTGCATGGAAATTGTGGTAAGACTAAATTCCAACGAGGATGTTGAACACCCAGAATACGATGGTGTTACAGCGGATTTTTCAGAGGATAAGGATGTAAATGTATATGAGATTAAAAATCTAGGTGTAAAAGCTGTTCTATCTACTGTTGAAACAGCTGGTGTATGGTGGGATTATGATTTGAACACTGTGATGCGTAGTTGTGCATATGCTGTATTTGTTTATAAAGGAATCGAGTATCGGTATATGGGGGCTGTTTCACAAGATACGATGAAAACATTCTTAGAAGGATTGGCTGAGTAATGGGAAACAAAAGAGAAATCTGCGAAAAGACAGGGAGCTATTACATGAAGATAAAAATCAATAGATTATGTTTAAGGAAGGTATAAAATGAGCATGAAAAATATAAAGAGAAAGATATTAGGAGTAATGGCACTTACTATGGCAGTTACTCTTAAAGTACCGACGACAGCGGTAACAAATTCTGTAGGGGCAGCATCCATCCAGTTATCTAAGAAAAATGCTACTATTGAGGTAGGACAAACTATTACTTTAAAAGTAGAAGGAACGAAAAATAAGGTAAAGTGGTCTAGCAGCAAATCTTCTGTGGCAAAGGTTACCCAAAAAGGAAAAGTAACTGGTAAGAAAGCTGGAAGTGCAAAAATTACAGCAAAGGTAAAAGGAAAGAAACTGATATGTAAGGTTACAGTAAAGAAAAAAGTTACAACAAAGAATCTAATAAAGCAAATCTGCAAAAAAAATGCTAATGAGATGAATCAGGTCATTCAATCAGTAAATAAATATGAACAGGATCATACATTAGACATTGAAACAAAAGATAAAGAATCTTGTTATGCAACTTCCTATAAAATGAATTTACAGCTTGATAGGGAGAAGAAAAAAATATCAGGAACAATGCAAATTCAGGTGAAAAATAATACAGCAGATGACTTGTCGGATGTATGTATCCGAAATTATGCCCAATCCGTTTTAGAAGAACAGGGAAGAGGAGATGCAAAGATTCTTAACTATGCCATAAATGGGAAAAAAGAAGGGATATCCTTAAATGTAAAAAATGAGGATCACTCTGTGGTTTATCTGAAATCAAACGAGACTATATTGCCTGCCAAAGGAAGCTGTGTGGTTAATTTGGAATTTGATACCAATATACCAAAGGTGAAAGACCGTTTTGGATATGCAGAATATGACAAAAAAGAATTCTATCAGTTATCACTTTTCTATCCATTTATTGCTGTATATGAAGATGGAAAATGGAATGAGAGTCCATATAGGGGAGCCTCTTCCGAGACAAACTATACTAAATGCTCAGAATATGATGTGACTATACAATTACCAGAAAAATATGAAGTTATTGCCACTGGAAATGAGACAAGAACAGGTCAAAGTGTCCAAATTTCAGAAAAAAATATGAGAGAATTTGCTATGATTATAGGTAATGGGTATAATGTAAAATCACACACCGTAAAAGGTGTTAGAGTTAACAGCTATGGATTAAATTACAAGAAAAACGAGAACCATAATAAGCTGGCATTGCAGTGTGTCGTAGATTCTATTGAATTATATACGGATCTGTTTGGAGCATACCCCTATGAAGAGTTAGATGTGGTTCAAATATTTATGCCTACTGGAATGGAATACCCAGGCATGGTTATGGTCGGGTTTCCAGATGTAAATTCTAAAGATATTAAAAATTTGGATCAAGTAGCTGAACGTTATGGGTGTAGTTCCACATTGTGCCGTACTCTCACCCATGAAGTAGCACATCAATGGTTTTATGGGACTGTTGGCAATGACCCTTATAAAGAACCATGGCTGGATGAGGGATTTGCTGAATATTGTGAGGGTATGTTGTATCCACAATCTGGGAAACCAAGTATAGTTGCTTTTACCATTAACGATAATTACAGTGGTGATTACTTGGGGACAGAATGGGGGACACAATCTAACAAAGAATTTGATGATGAGACGAAAATGTGGATAGGGATGTCAAGCAGAGAGAAAGCTATCAATCTTCCTTTGGACTCTTATGATATAAAAGATGATGAGTATTTGGAATGTGTTTATGAGGGTGGCAGCTACTTTCTATATGAGTTGCGGAAGGCAATGGGAGACAATGAATTTTTCCATGCATTGAGGTCATATTACAAAGCCTATTATTTAAAAGAAGCAACAACAGAGGATTTTCTAAATGTTATACAGGCAGTAAACCATTCGGAGAAAGTGGAACAGGTTATACAAAAATATATTGCTTCCTAATGAATATATACCTGTTTTTCCCAATAGGATAAAAACATTTTTAGAGGATTTAATAGAATAAAAGATATAGAAAAAAATTACAAAAAACAGGGTTGAATCAAAAGCTATTTGATACAACCCTGTTTATAGATAGCAACATTTATATTAATTGCAGTGATAGAATATTAAGTGTTTTTAATGTTTCTTGTATTATTCTAATCATGATTTATTTCTTTGTATTCAGAAAATAGCTTTTTGCGTAAATCTTCATTTTGGATTTGTAAGATAGCTACAGCTTCTTCAAATCTGCCAGTGCTTTCTAACCAATGGTATACAGTTAATATTTCCAATTGCCCTTCTTTGCGACCTTCTTTGCGACCTTCTTTGCGACCTTCTT
>CAMWUK010000076.1 GCA_947177415.1 uncultured Clostridiaceae bacterium | reverse complement strand
CGAACCTTGCAGCAGAGTGCAAGGTTCTACCTAAAAAGAGTGAATATATAGAAATATCAGATAGGAGGAATAAAATATGAGTGCAATTTTAAAAGCAAAAGATTTATGTAAGACATTTTCTAATGAAAGTATGCAGCAACATGTTTTGAAAAATTTAAATGTAACAATAGAAAAAGGAGATTTTACAGTAATTATGGGAAATTCCGGTTCTGGGAAAAGTACCCTTCTTTACGCATTGTCTGGTATGGACAGACCGACTCTTGGCAGTATTTCTTATCAAGGAGAAGAAATATCTGGTTACAGCAATGATAAACTGGCAGTATTCCGTAGAAAACATTGTGGATTTGTATTTCAGCAAAATTACTTAAATGATACCATGAGTGTTTTGGATAATATTATGGCATGTGGATTGTTAGTAAGTAAGAACCGGAAGGAACTGGCAGAACATGCCAAAAAACTTTTATTACAGGTGGGACTTTCCGAGCAGGTTTTTCATAAATTTCCCACACAGCTTTCTGGTGGTGAACAGCAAAGAGTAGCGGTGGTGCGGGGAATCATTAATGAACCTGAAATATTATTTGCAGATGAACCAACAGGGGCATTAAATTCCCAGAATACAGAAAATGTGTTAAATGTATTTACACAATTAAATCAAAAGGGTCAGAGTATTGTTATGGTAACCCATGATATGAAATCGGCACGAAGGGGAAACCGTGTACTATATTTAAGTGATGGCGTGATTACCGGTGAATGTAATCTGGGAGTTTATGAAAGCAAACAGCCAGAGAGACACGAAAAGCTTCGTAACTTTTTGCAGGAAATGGGGTGGTAAGGATGCAGGCACTTATATTTATTGCAAAAAATAATATCAAAAAGAAAAAAGGAGAAGCGGGAGTACTTTTCTTTTTAATTACTCTGGCTACATTACTTTTGTATACCAGTATTTCTGTATTTTCCGGAATGGGGACGGTACTAGACAAAGCCTATGATTCGGCACATACCGCGGATTTTATGTTTTTTGCACCTATAGAGAAACAGAAAATATCTAATATACTGTCAAGCCAGAAAGAAGTGGCAGAGTATGAAACCTCCCAAGTGATATGGAATAAGGATGTAAAGTACCGGATGAGCAAAGCCGAAGAAAAAAAAGAAATGTCCTTTATGCTTGGAAGAATTGAGGAAGAAAGAAAAATTGGCAAAACGGGTAATGATATAAAGGAGGATTCAAAAAATGAAATTCTTCTACCTTACTATATGAAGGTATCAGAAAAGATCCATGAGGGAGATGAATTTTATCTTACATTAGGTTCAAAAGAGTACAAATTCAAAATCGCAGGTTTTGTGGAAGACCCATTATTTGCAACACCTCTAAATTGTTCCATGTACCGTTCTTATATTAGTAAGGTAACCATGGATAAGATTTTAGAAGAAAACAATGCTGCTAAATCCTCTATATACACGGAATATAAGCTACGATTGAAAGAGGGGAAAGATAGTTTTGAATTTGATAAAAAGATATCAGCCATCCTTACTCAAAAAGTTCCCGAATTATCCCAAACATTAAATTTAGGTTTAAATTGGGAAAGCATGCGGGGCGGGGATATGCTTATGTCTAATATCAGTATGAGTATTATCCTTGTTTTCTCCTTACTTCTCATTGTGGTAGTATTAATTATTATACGATTTAGTATTTATAACTTTATGGAAATGAACCGAAAGAATATTGGAATTCTGCAGGCAGCAGGATACACCTCCAGACAACTTACTTTATCAACCATTTTGGAAATGGGAATGATTACCCTTGGAGCTGGTGTAGTTGGTATTTTATTGGGAATTGCAGGAAGTGGAATCATTGGTAATTTTCAAGGAATGATGCTTGGTGTGCATTGGAGCGGGAAAGTACATTTCCCATCCATAATTCTTACTATATTAATTGTGTTTGCTGTAGTTCTTGGAGTTTCCTGGTTGTGTGGACGAAGTTGTAAAAAGATTACCGTTCTGGAGTCTCTTCGGGGTGGTATATGTACCCATAATTTTAAGAAAAATCATTTTTCTTTTGAAAAAAGCAGATTGCCAAAGAATCTGATTTTCACTGGCAAAAATTTATTCAATGAAAAAGGGAAAATGGTTTCTATATTCTGCATTGTAGCTCTATTGACATTTTCTGCCTGTGTGGGGTTGGGACTTTATGAAAATTTTGCCAAAGATCAAGAAAAATTAATGAAAATAGTAGGTAGTGAAGCAGGAGATATTGCCATTACAGGTGATGATTTGGAACATGTGGGGCAAAAAATGGAGCATTGGAGTGAAGTGGAAAGGGTGCTTTATTATAATAATATCAGTGTACATTTGGAAAGTGGGAAGGAGAAAACGGACATAACATGTGATGTTTGGAAAAAGCCTGGACAAATAAAAAATGAGATGGTATTGGAAGGAAGACTGCCAAAGTATGACAACGAAATTATTTTATCTACTAATGTTGCGAAAATCTTGGGAGTGCATACAGGAGATACCATATATGTTACTGGGGAAGGAGAACGGCTTGACTATGTTGTTTCTGGGATTGACCAGAAGATAAGTAATTTGGGACTTAGAGCGATAATGACAGAGAAGGGAGCAAAACGGTTAAATGGAAACAGTTATACAGTATATTTGTATGTCTATACAAAGGATGGTATAGATTATGACACAATTTCTAAGAAAGTATTAAAAAAATTTCCAGATGTATCTGTTTTAGATAGTAAAAAACAAGTTGAAAATATTATGGCGAGTGTGACTATGGCGATGGTAGCAATTTGTGTAATTTTTGTGCTAATTACAATATTTGTAGTGACCATTGTGGAAGTGCTTTTGATTAAGTCGAAAATATTTAAGGAATGGAAAAACCTGGGTATTCAAAAAGCATTGGGATATACTACCAAGGAACTGATTGGGCAGACGATGATGACAAGTCTTCCTGTGATTGCAGCAGGAGCAGTTTTAGGAGTGGTTTTGAGTAACTTTTTTATGGAGTCTTTAGTGGTAGCATGCCTTTCTTACTGTGGAATTCAAAAATGTCCATTTTCCATACATCCTATTTGGATGCTGGCAACGGTAATTGGTATTATATTAGTAGCAATCATAACTTCTTTCCTATCTTCGGTTAAGATTCGGAAAATCCAGCCAGTACAGATGTTGACAGAGGAGTAGATTAATAAAATGTAACTGTTTGCAAAGTAAGAGATAAATTCAAGTTTGTCAGACAGATGTTTAGAAAGACAAATCGGAATTTTGAGGAGTGGTGCTATGAAAAACGTCAAAAAGGTTGTGAGAGTTATTATGATTATTATTGTCATTTTAGTTGCACTTTTGCTATTGATATACATTAATCACAGAATTCGTTTAACGAAAGAGTCTACTCTCCGTTCACCTCTTGGACAAATTGTAGAAGTTGATGGACATAATATGAGCGTTTACATTGAGGGAGAAGGAGAAGCAACACTTGTATTTATGTCAGGTGGAGGAACTTGCTGTCCGATATTAGATTTTAAATCTCTTTATTCTCTTTTGAGTGCTGATTATAAGGTTGCAGTAGTAGAAAAATTCGGATATGGGTTCAGCGATGTTGTTGATACAAGCAGAGATATTGATTCCATACTTGAAGATACACGAGTTGCATTGGTGGCGGCAGGGTTAAATGCACCATATGTTTTATGTCCTCATTCTATGTCTGGACTTGAAGCATTATACTGGGCACAGAAATATCCTGATGAAGTGTCGGCAATTATTGGACTTGATATGGCTGTGCCGCAGTATTATGACAGTATGAACATCAACATACCACTTATGCGTGTTGCAAGTTGGGCAGCAGATATGGGAGTTACTCGGTTGATACCCGGAATTGCAGAAAGTGATGCGATACAGCATGGTACGTTATCCGATAGTGAAAAAGAAATTTACAAAGCAGTTTTTTATAATCGTACCGCAACTGTTACAATGATTAACGAGGTTGAATTAGTTAAAGAAAATGCAAAAAAAGTTGAAAGTATAGGAGTTCCTCAACTTCCAATGTTGTTGTTTATTTCAGATGGTTCAGGCGGAACTGGTTTTGATGAAGAAACATGGCGTAAGATACCGATAGAGTATATTTCTCAAGTGCATAACGGAAAGTATATAGAATTGGATTGTCCACATTATGTTCATGATTATGAGTATAATATGATAAGTGAAAATATCATGGAATTCTTATCAAATTGATGACAAATTGGTCAATGACAATTCCAGTTTGTGCATGAGTTGAAGAAAGCGAAAATTTGGGATTTATTAAATTGCAGACAGGTGACACTGCCAAGCGGCTCCTAGCTGCGATAGCAGTGGTCTGCAATATAAGTCGTGAATAATTGAGGTTTATGAATAAGAGGTAGAAAAGTATGGAAACAAATTAAAAAATGGATTTCAAAGGAGAAAAGAAGTGGTAAAAAATAATCTGAAATTTGAAAGAAAGTATTATATAGATAATTTAAGATGGTTATGTATTATGTTATTGATTCCATTGAGAAAGTAGGGCATAGGTTGAAGTTGTGAAGCTTGGTATGAAGTGATAAATCGGAATTTGTAGTAGGAGAAAAACGATGAAAAAATATAAAATATTCTTGATTGGAGTATTAAGTTTATTGATTTTTGGACTATTGCTACCACAGCCAATTCAAGCATTAATGGTGTTAGTTGAATCACCTATCAAAGATTTTTTTCACGACATTCATTATTACTATGTGTTGCAGTTGGGATAATTCAGGGATTGTTTGAAGAAGGTGGATACTACCTTGTATTTAGAACTATGCTTAAAAAAGAAAAATCTAAGGAAACACCGGTTGTATTTGGATTAGGGCGTAGTGGCTTACATACGATATATGATGTTGGAACAATTTTTGCTACTCGTATGAGTATTTTTTGTTGTTTAATTGCTGTTGTTGGAAGAATTTTGAGTTTTGGAGCGTTGATGGGATTAACCTTGATAGATTATAAATCCATTACAAAAAAACGAGTGGTATATTTAGCTTTAAGTATAGTGCTTCATGCAATTATGAATGGAGTGCTCTATGCTAATGAATTGGAGCTTTTAAATGTAAATAATAATTTGGATTCTATGTTCATGATTAGTTTTTCATGTGTGGTAATAATAATTTCAGTGTTAATATGCAAAAACTCTTTAAGTGAAGAAGTCTAACAAATCAACTTTCATTTTTTGCTACATAAATACGCAGTAAATGCGTGTTTCTACCTTATAAAATATAACTGTTCATTTTCTTTTAATCTAAATTTAATCTTTCTTAAAAGTAGATTTAAGAAAAACACTGTATAGTGATATATGTAAGATAAACATAAATAAAAATTTTGGAGGAAATTTATAATGATTCACTTTGGATTTTCGTACATAGGGCTCATTTGGCTTTTCATGCTTTTTGTACCTAATATTATTTGGACAAAGAACAAACCTAAGGATTACGAAAAGTATGTAACAAAGGAGAATAAAATATTACTGATATTAGAAAGAATTGG
This sequence comes from uncultured Clostridiaceae bacterium, assembly GCA_947177415.1. GTDB lineage: Bacteria > Bacillota > Clostridia > Lachnospirales > Lachnospiraceae > CAG-411. The sequence continues at coordinate 18,268 of CAMWUK010000076.1, read as the reverse complement.
GGAAATTGCTGTATGTTGTTGTGTTTTAATTTTTTCTGATTTTAATATAAAAGAAATCTCCTTATGGTCAATATGGTTGCTGTTTTCATTTGTGCTGATGGTTTTGTACGAAATCTACGGGCTTCGGTATTTTAAGAGTAACCAGACCATGCAGGATTTTTACAGTAATATTTGTACAATCCCAGTAGCAGGAGCCACATTACCAGTATGTGCTTTCTTTTTACTGGGATTGTATGGTGTGAATTTTCCTCTAATGCTATCCACCATTATTTTGGGAATAGGGCATATTGGAATTCATAGAAATCATCAAAAAGAAGTATTTGAAAGGAAAAAAGCCAGCAAATTCAGATATGTATGGAAAGGAATAGGAACCATAATCTTTGGAATATTTCTTTTGGTTAGCACAGGAATAGTAGGACTAAAAAATGCAACCTATTTGAATTGTTGTATTAACACAAGCAATGGCATAGATGAGCAAAGTTATGTAATGCTTGGTGGGCAGGAACAGTATCTTCATATTCGTGGAAAAGATGTTCATAATCCTTTGATTGTCTGGCTACACGGAGGACCTGCCAGCCCGGATGGCTGTATTACCTATACATTTTCTGATTATCTTGTTGATGAGTATACTGTTGTATCCTGGGATCAGAGAGGGTGTGGAAGGACTTATTTTAAGAATCGGAATATAGATCCTAATAATGATAAGGTCTCCTTTGAACAGGCACAAATGGATTTAGATGAGTTGGTAGATTATCTATGTACCCGCTTTAAAACCAAAAAAGTTATTATCATGGGACATTCCTATGGAACTATGCTTGGAAGTAAATATGCTTTAAACCATCCTGAAAAAGTATCTGCTTATATCGGTGTTGGACAGGTAGTGAATATAGAGAGTGATATTTATAGTTACGAGGATGCACTTTTTGTTGCTAAAGAAAATAAAGATGATGTATCTTCGATGGTTGAGGCATACGAAACATATATCTCTAATCCAACTCTTACAAATATGCTTAACTTGAGAAGATATGTAAGTCCGTACCATGTTGCCAAGAAGGAAGCAAATACTCTTTGGCTGGGATTAAAGTCTCCATATATGGGAATAGACGATTTTAGATGGTTTATGAAACAGCTTGGCAGTCTTGATGATTTTCTTGCTCTTAATTCCCAATTATTTCAATATATTCAGAACGTTGATGTGCGTGATTATGGTTTAGGGTATGAAATGCCAGTTGGTTTTATTTCAGGTGCCAAGGACTGGACAACTCCTGTTAAGTATACAGAAGATTATTTCCATGCTATAACTGCACCAAAAAAGGATTTTCAGGTGCTTGAGGACTGTGGGCATCAGCCGCAATGTGATTCTTCAAAAGAATTTTCTGAAATACTAAAGGAAATGCTGGATAATTATGTGGAATGATTGTTTTTACTTTATAGGAAAGTTCGTCCTATAAAGTAAAAACGCTCCGCTTATTATTTTTTGTGTTTATTTATAGTGTTATAGTGGAGCCTGCGAAGTAGGAAGGGATACTAAAAATTTACAGAATTGGAAGAAATATCTAATTCTGTAAAATTTTGTTGACAAATTGGAAAAATATGTTATAATATTCCAGTAACTTGAAAATTATGGTGATTTATGGAGTGGAAAGGATATTATAATGATGAAATTAAAATGGAAAAAGAGAATAGTATTAGGAATAGCAGGTGTTGCAATAGGCTTATCTGCATTGACAGTAAAAGCACAGGTGTGTTCTGTTCGTGCGGATAGCACAGTAACCATAGCCGGTAGTGTTAATTTGGAGGCAAATGACTGGTATTCGCTGTATGGAAATGTTTATACTTACAGAGGATGGCTGTCTGGAAGTAATTATCCAGCTATTACCAAAGGAACAGCATATTTTACAGTGGGTAAGTGGACAGCTAATGGTGCAAATAATTATTCAAATGTTCTTTCGCCGTATTATTTGTATTCAGCATCTCATTATACTTACACAAAAACAGGAACTATTGGTGATAAATATAAAAATATGGGAATTAAAGTTTACATAAACAATGGTTCAAAGTGGTTATCTAATTCAACATATGACACCTGTAAATAATTTTAACAAAAAAGGGAAAAGAGATTCTTCTTTTTCCTTTTTTGTGATGAAAGGATTTCTGCAATGAAAATAAAGGAAATGAATCGGCTCGTTAGAGATAAAAGTATAACCTGTCTATTATTGCTGGCTTTAGCTCTTTCTTTTTTTATTACTTTTATTGGAGTGGATATTATTCTTCAAATGAAAAGTGAGACTGCTATTCGGAAAAAGGAACATTATGAATATGAATATACTTGGTATTATTCATCGGAAGAATCAATGGAAAAAGAGATAGATGAAACATCAACTATGGTTCCCAATATAGAAGTGGAACAGGGGAATTTAATTTTAAGCGGAATATATGTTTCTATTGCTAATTCTGTAAATACTGTTCCGTTAGAATTTGTTATGTCATCAAAGGAAGAAATGAAACATGATTTTTTATGGGGAGAATTATCTGACAAAAAAAATACGGTGGTTATTTATGAAAGTTTAGGTAATTATACTTATGAGAAAAATGGTAATGTATATATTATTATTGAGAAAGAGGAATATAGAGTAACAGGTGTGATAAAAGAGACGGCAAAAGATTATTATGATTATGGCTGTTTCATGTCTTATGATAGTGCCTCAAAAGACCTAAAAGAGTATACTAGTGTTTATTATTCTGATATATGGAATCCAAGTACAGTTGAGTTTTTTTCGGATACCAGAATTTCAAAAGAACAGTTACAATATGTGATTGATTGGTGTAAGACTTGGTGTGGGGAGAAAGAAGTTGCATTTGAGCTAGGTACTGATATGGAGGAGGATGTGGATTACAACGAAAAGGATAGGATGTCCTTTTATTTTTCTATTGTTTTATTGGTATTTTCTCTGGTAAATTGCATGGTTATAGCGAATACTTGGATAGAGCGTAGAAGAAAGGAATTTATTATCCGTAAAACATACGGAGAAAGTGCAGGGCAGATTTTTCAGGGACTATTTGTAGAACTAAGTCAACATGCAGCAGTATGTGGCATATTGGTTTTGTTTTTTAAAAGTATTTTTCAGATAGTGAGGAGAGATTTTACTCTTTCTGATTTGTTTTATGGATTTATTATATTGTTGGCAGCCATTGTGGTTCTCTCTTTGGTTATTGTTTTGGTGATGCTTGCTAAAATTGCAGGGATAAAGCCGGGAAATGCCTTGAAAGAGTATCAGTAAAGAAAGGAATGGGAAGATGCATATAAAAAGTTTATCCGGCTTTGTCTTGGAAGAGTTTAGCAGAAACCTAAAGCAGTTGATGCTGGAATTTATATTATTAGTAAGCTCCTTTATGTTGATTGGATTGGTTTCCTTTTATGGAGATGGTATTACATATAGTAAAGATTCTGTGGAAGAAATCATAAATGGAGATATTTCACAAACAGGAGAACTATTCATTGAAATTCCCTTGTGGAACCCTTTAATGAAGGAGTCCCGTGGTGTAATGGATGAAATAAATGATTTGGAGGGAGTCAAAGCTATAGGAGAACAGATTATTGCAGGATTTGAAGCCAGTGGTTTTGAACAATTGATAGAGATACAACAACAGCATAGGAATTATGGTATATCCTATGGGGAAGAGTACACAAATTCTTTGGAAGCATTATTTATTTCTGATACTTTAATGGATTTATGTGATTTAAAGACTGTTGAGAGGATAGAAGGGAGTGGGAATACAGAGTGTGAGTTTTATCTGGGAAGTAATTTTTCTGACATTCCTGTAGGAACAGTTTTTACAAAAAAATTAGGAGAAGAAACTTATACATACGAAGTGGTGGGGATTTTAGAAAAGAATTCTTACTGGATAGACCCAGACATTTATACAGAAACAGAGGCAGGTAATATTAATGCAAAAATCTGTCTTGATAATCTTATAGTTTCGGTGGACAAAAAAACGGTGAGTGCAACAGGGTGGACGGTTTTATTGGAAGATGGGGCATCTTGGGAGGAGTTGACAACAGAAATTATGAAGCTGGAAGATAAATATGATGTGAATTTTAGAATTACGAAATTAGAATCCACTTTATATGATAAAAATTTATCTAGTAAAGAAACCACGGAGTATACAAGGCAGTTTTTTCCAGTACTCGTTTTTTCGGTAATTATAATTATACTTTGTATACAAATTACAAATATGTTAAAACGAAAAAAAGAGTATGGAATATTATTTAGTAATGGGGTATCAGTTTTTGAAATTTGTAAGATTTGGATGATGGCTTTTTTTTGCAAAATAGTGATATCATTAGTTTTTGCAATTGCACTTTTTACTGGTCTGGTTTATGTGTCAGGAATTACTCCCCAGCTTTTAGAACAGGGGTTTATTGTATTCCAGCATTATACAGTATGGAAAATAGTAACTTTGTCGGTTGCACTGTATCTAATAATTTCCATAATTCCAGTTATCATTCTCAGTAAGATGAAACCGGCACAGATGGTGAAAGGTGAATAATAGTAGCAGTTTATACTAATTGAAAATGAAACTTATGGGAAAATTATTAGATATTATATATATTCTGAAAAAATCCGAATGAGGGGTTCTGAACAGTTACGAGAATCTTAATATAACAGATTGGCTTGGTCTGAACTATTACATATAGACAGATGGTAGACAGAAAGGTGGAAGATAAATGGCAGAAAGAGAAGATATGCAGATTTTAATAGAATTAAAAAATGTTTCAAAAGAATATAAAATGGATAGTGGCGAAACAGGAACCATGGCTTTGAACGGAGTTTCCCTTATGATTCATCGAGGAGAATTTATTGCAATTATGGGAACATCTGGTTCTGGAAAGTCTACATTGCTTAATATAATTGGTGCAATGGATGATGTGACAACTGGCGAGTATTATTTTAAAAGGGAGACAGTACATAACAAGAATAATAGAGAAATTCATTTGTTTCGGAAAAAACATATTAGCTTTGTTTTTCAAAATTTTGCACTTATGGATCATTATACTGTTTTTGAAAACGTGGAATTGCCTTTACGGGCAAAAAATGTCTCCAAAAAGCAACGTAAAAAAATCATTTTGGAACAATTAAAGAAGCTTGGCATTGAAGAATTGGCAGAAAAAATGCCCAGACAGCTTTCAGGAGGGCAGCAGCAACGATGTGCAATTGCAAGAGCATTGGCTTCTGGTAATGATGTTATTCTTGCAGATGAGCCCACAGGGGCACTTGACTCCCGAAATAGTAAGGAAATTATGGAGATTTTTAAAGAACTTAATAAAGAAGGAAAAACTATAATTGTTGTAACACATGATGAAAATATTGCAAAAGAGACACAACGAATTATAAAAATAGAAGATGGAAAAATTCTTATTGACAAATGACATTTTGAAATTTATAATGGGATAATTGAACATAATATCTCACGTAACAAAACTAAGAGAAGGTAATCCATGTGGTTACCTTTTTTCCTCGTGTGTGGAGATAAGTAGCAGAATAATATTTTTATAGTATACAAAGGAGAGATGTTTTTATGAAAGACAAGACAACTGATATTTTTCAAAATGCTCCAGTACCGAAAGCAGTATTAGTGAATGTAATTCCATCCATTATTAGTATGATTATGGTATTGGTTTATAATTTGGCAGATACTTTTTTCATTGGACAAACAAAAGATCCTCTAATGGTAGCAGCGGTATCTGTGGCAACACCTGCATTTTTGTTTTTTATGGCAGTGGGAATGCTTTTTGGTATAGGAGGAACCTCCTTAATTGCCCGTTTGCTTGGGGAAGGAAGGGAAGATGAGGCAAAGCATGTGTCTTCTTTTTGTTTTTGGACAGGTGGAATCATAGGTGTAGTTTCCTGTTTATTAATGTTTTTCTTTTCATCTCCAATATGCAGAGCCATTGGTGCCAGTGATGATACAATTTCCTATGCATCCCAATATTTATCCATTGTTGCATTTGGAATTCCATTTTTAATTATCAGCAACATGTTTAGTAACATTATCCGTGCAGAGGGAAATGCCCAAATTGCCATGACAGGAATGATTCTTGGTAACTTAGTGAATATTGTTCTGGATCCAGTTATGATACTTACCTTAAAATGGAATGTAGCTGGTGCTGCTATTGCAACAGTGCTTGGAAATATTGCTTCCAGCGTTTTTTACATAGTACATCTTTTATCTAAGAAGTCTTTATTATCCATTCATCCGAAAGAATATAAAGCACGTGGGCATGTGGCAGCAGGAGTATTTGCCATAGGTATACCAGCATCTTTAAATAGTATTTTACTTAGTGTATCTAATATTTTTATCAATTCCTTAATGAAAGTCCATGGAGATATGGCACTTGCTGGTCTGGGAGTTGCCATGAAAGTAAATTTGATTGTGGTAATGCTTTTGATTGGACTTGGAACAGGAATTCAACCATTACTTGGTTACTGTTTTGGTGCTGGGAACAGGAAACGTTATATTGCTGTTATGAAGTTTTCTCTTACTCTGGCATTTTGTTTAAGCCTTGTAATGACTGCCATTTGTTACTTTGGGGCTGGACCACTAGTAAAAGCATTCTTAGATAATAAAGATGCTTATGCTTATGGATTTTCTTTTGCAAGAATTTATATTTATTCTGGACCGATTTTGGGATTACTTTTTGTATTTATCAATGCTATCCAAGCAACTGGTGCAGCACTGCCATCGTTGATTTTGTCTATTAGCAGACAGGGGCTTTTGTATCTGCCAATTTTATTTGCCATGAATGGAATTTTTGGCACAGAGAAGATGCTGGTAATGTCCCAGCCAATCACGGATTATCTTTCAACAGTATTGGCAGCAGTGTTGTTTATATTTACTTATAAAAAATATTTTGCAAACATGAAAGAATAAAAAGAAGGATAGTAACTGTTCATGGTTCTGAACAGTTACGAAGGATATAGAAAGAGGGCTGGTTTTAGCCCTCTTTCTTCTTTTAGCTAGAATGAAAAAATGTGTAATTGTATCTGTTCAGTACCTGAACAGATACTGGATTTTAGCCCATAAAAATTCGCAAAGCGAAGGGCTAAAATCTTGTAAAACTCGGATTTGTCAAGCAAATCCTCGAGTATGTTCTGAATAGTTACGTGTAATTTTACATTAATGTCAGCAAATCCAATTTAAGAAAATAGAAAAGAATCGTCATTAGTGCAATTACAACTAGAAGACCACCTTTCATGACCTTAATATCCTGTTTGCTTAGTGACATGTGAAGGATAATGGAAACAAGTACATAATAAAAGAGACAAATACTCCAAATGTTTTCCATTGCCACAGGGCGGACATAAAGCCAAAGCAGGTAGCTGGAAATAAATCCACAAATAATCGGAGCAATAGAGGTTGCCACCTTTTGAATACTTTGCAGGATAAAATTTCCCCTTGGTGCATAAGCAACATAACCAAGTGCACCATCTTTGTGATGAATGCGGAATAATTTGATTTCTGTCACCTTTGCCCCACTTAAAAAGGCAAGAAGGGCATGTGACAATTCATGGTGCATAACTCCCACAAAAGTAATGTAGTTGATGAGATTAGCTCCAAGAGGATTATGTTTTGCTGCAAAGTTGCGGAGAAAGCTAAAGAAAAATCCTAAGCAGATTCCCAGTAATAGAATGATAAGAACGCTAATCAAACTATGTAATAATAGTGTGTAATTCATATAGTACCTTCTTTCGTGATTTATTTAATGAGAGTAAAGCATAAGGTGTTGTGCTGCTATTCAGGCTCTAACTGCACAGAAGCCTGAGGCATGACGGTTTCATTATAATATAAAGGAATGCTTCTTTCAACATAGGCATGGTAATAAAAAAGTAAATATTCATGTATGGCATTAAGCATATAAAAGTATATGTACAATCTGCCCACTGTGAGCAAGTTCCCTTGTGCAACTTGCACACATACTTTTGCACGGCTAAACTGTAACAAAAAAAGTAACAGGTCAGCCCCCCGGCTGAACTGTTACCAAAAAAATGTTAAAGTTGTACAAAAATATTGTGCAATGATAAAAATTTTGGTATAATATATCCATTAAACCTCAATTATTCACGACTTATATTGCAGACCGCTGCTATCGCAGCTAGGAGTCGCTTATCAGCGTCACCTGTCTGCAACCATCGTCAATTGACCTATTAAGCATGAACTAAGTCTTTATTTCTAAGCCTTCGGCTTGCATAAGACTTAGTTCATGCTTAAGGCCATGAATAATCTCGGTTAATTATAGGAATGATGGGGGGATTGGGTGTTAAAGGAAATGTTAAAGTCCATTTTTTCCTTAAAAGGAGATATGGCAGAACATGAAGTAATTAAGGAACGTCTGGTAAGTGGGGGACGGGTAACAGGAACTAATATGTGTGTTCTTATGTTAGCAATCCTTATTGCATCCATAGGACTTAATATGAATTCCACAGCTGTTATTATTGGAGCTATGCTGATTTCGCCCTTGATGGGAAGTATTTTGTCTATGGCGTATGGAACGGCGACAGCAGACAGCCGTTTGGCAGAGAAGTCAGGATTGGGGTTGGCTTTTCAAGTAATATTATGTCTTTTGACATCTACATTATATTTTTTAATATCGCCAATTTCGACTACTACTTCTGAACTTTTGGCAAGGACGCAGCCTACTATTTGGGATGTACTGATTGCTTTGTGTGGAGGGCTGGCAGGAATTATTGGAATGACTAGAGCGGAGAAATCCAATGTGATTCCAGGGGTAGCTATTGCTACTGCTTTGATGCCGCCTTTATGTACCTGTGGCTATAGTATTGCCAATAAACAGTGGCAAATGCTTTTAGGGGCTGGATATTTGTTTTTGGTAAATACATATTTTATTTTTCTATCTGCTTTGGTGATTCTTTTGATACTGGAAGTTCCAAAAGTTAACCAGATGTCCGAAGAAAGGGTAAAAAAACTAAAAAAAACAGTAATAAGAAGTACAATTATTCTTATTATTCCAAGTATTATTATTGCATACTTTATGGTACATGAAGAGAATAATAACCAGAACACGCTGACAGGTTTTTTGGATACTATCACGGTGGAGGAGATAACAAAGCAGGCAGAGGTTCTTTTCCCGGATGTAGAGTCCATTCGGATTGGTGAATTAGCAAAAGTAGGAGAAGAAGATACAATAGAAAAAGATTCTATAATATTGGTTCGCCTTAATCATGAATTTCAGAAAGAAGAACAAGAAAAACTGGAGAAGTGGCTGCAGGAGGTATATGAGGGTTATACCATAATTTATGAGGAGGTAGGGTAATATGAAAACAAACAAAATAAGGAATAAAATTATGATTCCAATTATTGCATTATTTGCGGTTATGGTTGTATGGCAACTTGTTTTGCTGCAGTTGCTGAAAAATCAAGTGCTTAATGTAGTTACCACATTGATTCTTTTAATAGTGGGTACAGTAGTGATTTTCGGAGTGATTGGAGCAGCAGGAAAATATATTATTGATGTGATTCGTTTAGTTGCATCCGGGAAGACAGAAGAAGAATTAGAAAATGACAAGATGGCACAAAGAGCAAAAAGAATTGCGGTCAGGGAAGATGAAATTGGTGAAATGATGCGTATGGCAATGGGCTCTATCACACAAATTGGGAATGTGCTTGGTGGAATCAACAAGGCAACAGGAGAATTGGGGGAAGTGTCAGAAGAGTTTAAAAGCATTTTTTCTAATATGAAAGATTCTTTGGAATGTACGGATGGATTGGTGGAGAGCATTACCAATAATACCATTGCACAGGCAGGACAAACAGAAGAGATGAAAAGTAAGATTGAAGCAAATATGGAGTCTATTTCTTGTGTATCCAGTGGTGTGGAAACACTAAACCAAAGTGCAGAAAAAATGGAAAATTACAATGTTTCTGCCGAGGAAATTATGAAGGAATTGATTGTGATTAGTAAAAAAAATGATGTCGCAATTGAACGTGTAAAAGAGCATACAACACTTACTAATCAATCTGCACAGCAGATTCAATCAGTAACAGAAATTATTGCCAATATTTCCAGCCAGACAAATCTCTTAGCATTAAATGCCAGTATTGAGGCGGCCAGTGCCGGAGAAAATGGACGAGGATTTGCAGTAGTAGCAGAACAGATTCGTGTCTTGGCAGATGAATCTAAGCAAGCAACAGAGCAGATTAGCAAGCTGGTGAATGATTTGATGGACAAAGCGAATGCAAATGTAAAGATTACAGAGAGTGTTTCTGCTGCTGTGGAAGAACAAAATGAGAAGATTAACAGTACAGAAGAAATTTTCCATTCCTTGAATCAAGAAATTACACAGGTGATTCAGTCGGTAAATAGTATTACTGACGAAATTATTGAATTGAAGGAGTATAGCAGGGTTATGGAGAATGATATTGAATCATTAACAAGATTTGCTACAGAGAATGCAGATAGTGCAAAGGTAACAGCAGAAAATATGAATGAGTTGAAAAAAACAGTTGAAAATTGCAATGAATCCACAAAACGGGTAACCGGTGTATCAGAAGAGTTAATTGGATATCTTAAAATTAAAGAGAATATTCTGTAAGTAGGATTTTAAGTGCAGACAAGAAGAAAAAGTGTTACTGTTCACACCTACGGTGCTAACAGTAACGGAATCCAGCCTATTTATAATTCGCCTTTGGCGAAAGGCTGGATTCTTGGCTATTCTACGTTCTTGGCACATAGCTTGACAGCAAGTGTCAAGCTTGTGAGTGAACAGTAACGAAAAAGTCTCTAATTAATTTATATGGTTTATGATTAGAGACTTTTTCTTATGGGCATCTTATGATTGATAATAGTAGTGTAACTGTTTAAGATTCCGTAACTGTTAGCACCGTAGGTGTGAACAGTAACATAAAGATAGCTTCACAATTGTGTGTATGCAGAATGAAAGGATGGGAATTATGGTAGAAAAATTTGTAGAAGAGTTTAGAGAAGATTTACAAGAATTTTATGATATGACAGAAAAATTTTATAATAAAGAAATAACGGTTGCAGAATATAAAGGTTTTTCAGGAGGATTTGGAAGTTATGCACAACGAGGTGGAGAACATAGTATGTTAAGACTCCGCCTGCCTGCTGGAGAAGTGGACAAAGAAAAATTACAATTTATTGCAGACAGTATCGAGAAGCATCAGATTAATATGGCACATTTTACTACTTGCCAGACCATTCAGCTTCATAATTTAACCAAAGATACTGTGTGTGCATTGATTGCTGAGGCAATGGAACATGGAATTATAACCAGAGGAGGTGGTGGAGATTTTCCAAGGAATGTTATGTGTTCACCACTTTCCGGAGTAGAAGAAGGGGAATATTTTGATGTAACTCCTTATGCAAAGATAGCTGGGGATTATTTACTTGGATTTATCAAGAAAGTAAAATTGCCAAGAAAATTGAAAGTATGCTTTTCTAGTAATAAAGAGAATGAAACACATGCCACATTTCGTGATTTAGGATTTGTGGCAAAGGAAAATGGAAAGTTTGATGTATATGCTGCGGGAGGGCTTGGAATTAAACCGAAATTTGGTGTATGTGTTGTGGAGAATTTAGAACCTTCCAAGATACTTTATGTAGTAAAGACTATGGTAGATGTATTTACGGCTCATGGAAATTATACCCAAAGGGCAGCATCAAGAACCCGTTTCTTACAGGATACATTAGGGGTAGAGGGATTACAGAGAATTTTCAAAAAAACATTAGAAGAAAATTTGAAAAAAGAGGATTTAGATATTCAGACAGAAATACTCTTTGCTTATGAAAGTGAAAGGAAAAGATTAGAAGACAAAGGGAAAAAAGTGGAAAAAGAGCAGGAAGTAGTGAATACAAAAGTAGTAAACCAAAAACAAAAAGGATTATATGCTGTTCATTACCATCCGGTTAGTGGTGTACCTGAAATAACATTTTTCCGGAAATTGTATGAAGTAATAAAGGACATGGAAGAAGTGAAGTTACGTCTTACACCAGAGCAAGGAGTGTATGTGGTAAACCTATCTGCCCAAGAAGTGGACAAAGTGCTGTCCATAACCAAAGATGACCAGGGAACAGAATTTGAGCGTTCCACGGCATGTATTGGTGCAGATATTTGTCAGGTGGGGATTGGAAAGTCCCGTATTATGTTAGAACAGATTTTACAACGTGTAAAGTCTGAGAATTTTGCAAATGGTGTATTACCAGCTATTCATATTTCTGGTTGCCCATCTTCTTGTTCGGCTCATCAGACAGCAGTAATTGGACTTCGTGGAGGAAAGAAGCCAGGGCAGGATGGACCAAAAGATGCATTTGCAGTTTATGAAAATGGCAGTCAAAAGCAAGGGGAAGAAGCATTTGGTGAGGAATTGGGAGTATTAGCAGCAGAAGATATTCCGGATTTTTTTGTAGAACTTGGCAGGGCTGTACAAAAAGAAGGAATGACATATATACAATTTAGAAAAAGATATCCAGAGAAAACAAAAGAAATTGCACAATTATTTTTGGATAAATAAAGAATAATATAAACAATATGCTAAAAAATATTGAATTTTCCTTTGGAAAAGTGTATAATCTATAATATCATATCTTTGATGGTTGATTCTGTTTAGAATAAAGGAACAAGCGACAAAAAGGAATATCAAATATGTGAAGTTTTAAGGAAAAGAGAGTGATGAGGGGCAAGGAATACAAGATTTAGTGTGTTACAGGGTGGAATGATCCAGTGTATTCCCAAAAGGGAGTGACAGGAATAAGAAAGGGGAAAGAATATGGGGAAAAAAGGCCAGGATATGAGCATAAAAAAAAGACTTACAACAGGTTTTGTATTTGCTTCATTAATTACAACTGTGGCAGCGGTTATAGGTTTGATAGCAATGATTGTGATAGTAAACAGATATTCTTATACATTGTCTAACTTTGGATTTTCACAAGGAGATATTGGTAAGACTATGACTGCATTTTCTGAAGCAAGAAGTGCACTAAGAGCTACTATTGGATATGATGATGAAGATGCAATTAAGCTGGTAAAGGATGCTTATTCTGAAAAAAAAGAAGCTTTTGCACAACATTTTGCAGATGTTAAACAGTATATGGTGACCAGTGATGGTAAAGCATCTTATCAAACCATTGAATCCTTTTTAGATAGTTACTGGAGTTTGAGTGATGAAATTCTCGAACAAGGAAGTTCAACAGATAGAGAAGCCTCTGATAAAGCACAGGAGAGAGCAATAAATGAATTAGCAGATAAATATCAGGAAGTTTATGACGAATTAGAAGCTTTAATGACAATGCGGGTGGATAAAGGAAACGGCATGAGAAAAACCTTAAGTACATTGAGCGTGATTTTAGTTATAGTAATTATTTTGATTATTATTGTAGCGATGATAATTTCTGTGAAGTTGGGTGACGGTATTGCGAAAGAAATTTCAGACACATTAAGTGCATTGTCAGCACGGTTAAAGACATTTGCACAAGGAGATTTAAGTGCACCTTTTCCGGAAATTAAAAATAAAGATGAGATTGCGGATATGTCAAAGGAAGCAGAACATATGGCAAATGACTTGAAGCTGATTATTCATGATACTGGAGAATTATTATCTGCAATGGCTAAAGGTGATTATTCAGCAGAAACAAAAATATCAGAAAAATATGTAGGCGAATTTTCACTGCTTAGAGATGCAATGCATCAAATGAATATTCAGATGAATGAAACATTACATCATATTGATGAGGCTGCAAACCAAGTGTCTATTGGAGCCAATAACTTGTCAGAAGCATCACAAGCCTTGGCAGAGGGAGCTACGGATCAGGCGGCTGCTATAGAAGAGATACAGGCAACAATTGCAAATCTTGCTGACGGTGTACATACTACTGCAGAACATGTAGAGGTTTCTTTCAAACAGGCAGAACAATATGCAGGTGAAGCCGATCACAGCCGTGAAGAGATGTCGGCAATGGTAAGTGCCATGGAACGCATTAATGAAACTTCAGAAAAAATTGAAAATATTATTACAGAGATTGAGGATATTGCAAGCCAGACCAATTTGTTATCTCTAAATGCAGCTATTGAAGCTGCAAGAGCAGGGGAGGCAGGAAAAGGATTTGCCGTTGTTGCAGATCAAATACGTAACTTGGCAGAGCAGAGTGCACAATCTGCAATAGACACCAGAGAGTTAATTGAAGGCTCCTTACAAGAAGTTGCAGAAGGAAATAAGGCTGCAGAACGTGCTGCTGTATCTATTGAAGAAGTTGTAAAGGGAATTAAGGAAATTGCAAATACATCAAAAGAGTTAAGTAAAATTTCTAATGAACAGGCAATAGCAATGGAACAGGCAGAGGAAGGTATTAATCAAATTTCAGAGGTTGTACAGTCTAATTCTGCAACTGCCCAAGAATCTTCCGCTACAAGTGAAGAACTGGCGGCTCAGGCATCTTCCATGAACGAATTAGTAGGAAAGTTTGTTTTAATTCAGTGAAATAAAGAAACATAACAATAGATGAAAAAAGATGTTCGACAGGAACATCTTTTTTTGTAAGAAGAAATAATTTATTCCTGCGAAGCAACGAGCCAAGTGCGAGCTTGCTCGTATTTGGCGACTGCCGCGAGGGGCAAATACCCCGCCCCTTGGGGCGAACTTGCTAAAAAGAAGCTAGGTCATGCCCCGTAGCTTGCTGTGGGGTATTTGACTGGATTTATAATGTTATACATGTGTAAAAAATGTCATTTGACGCACAAAATATGTCATTTGACGCATAAACTATTGAAAAAAAATAAAAAAATGGTAAACTGCAAATGTAACAAATAATAAAAGATGAATAGATGTATAACATCTGTTCGTGCACACCATGTCATTTGTACATGTAAAACATATAAGAAAAAGGATATCATTTTTCTTATGTATGGTACAGACAAATGAGAGAGCTTTTTGAAGTATGGGAGGTGTAAGCTGTGCCTGGTAGGAAAGCTTCTGTCAATATGAAAAAAGAATTGGCTGGCAGCAATTCCGTTATTCATACATCAAAAGGAGAAGGAAATACGGGGCAGAGAAGTAATTGCTTTGTAACGAAAAAACAAAAGCGTGTTAAAAAAACAGCAACAACACAAGGAGGAATTTTTTATGAAGAATGTATTAACTAAAATGAAGAGAATGAGTTTAGTGGCAGTATGTTTAACTTTGGTTTTAGGTGTTATGGGAATATGTGGAGTTACCGCAAAAGCATATTCACCTGTTAATATGCAGACTATCTATACAAATAATGATAAGACAGAGGCTACATTGATAGTTAAGGTTGCAAAGGACTATTTTGAGAAGAATGGCGTTTCCTTAATTTGTAAAGTGCCAAACACACAATCTGAAGGAAAGACATTTAAAGTAACACAAAATATGGGAACATATATTTATTTCGGCAATGGAAATTATGCATCATGGTATTATAGTTATGATGAAAACTGTTATGTTGTAACATATAATATTAAAAAATCAACCGTTTCTGTTGGTGCAAGAGCATATTTTGAGTCTGGAGATGCTATAGCAAATAATGGTGGATATGGTTATTATCTATTTGAGTAATTATAGTTTCATTTTAGAAAAATAAACAATATATGTTAAAAAATAAGAAGTTTTATGGGAAGAGTTTCTGTGAAACTTCTTATTCTTTATAAATAAAATTTAGAAAGGAGAATGATAATATGATAAAAAAAATGTGGGTGCCTGTAATGGTTGCCTCCATGGCAGTATCGTCCGTCCCACCAGTAAATTTAGCCGGAAATGCAGGATATAGTGTGGTAAGAGCAGAGGAACTTTTGACAACAACAGTAGATGGCATGAGGATTGAAAATGGTATTTTAACAAGATATGAGGGGAATTCCTCTGATATCGTAATTCCGGAAGGAGTAGTTGCCATTGGGAATGAAGCATTTCGGGGAAAAGATATTGTGAATGTAACGATACCAGAAAGTGTGACAGAAATAGGTAGCTATAGTTTTTCGGAGTGCAGGAAACTAAAGAAAGTTACAATAAAGGGAACTATTGATAAAATTAATGAATTTGGCTTTTGGTATTGTGAACAATTAGAAGAAATAGATGTGTCCCAAGTAAGATATTTTGGAATGTGTTGTTTTAGCCGTTGTGACCAATTAAAAAGTGTGGATTTAGCTAATGCACAGATAGTAGAGACTAATGCTTTTTATAATACAGCAATAGACAGTGTAACATTAAATTTTACATCAAAAGATAGCTATATTGGTGAAACAGTTTTTAAAAATTGCAAGAATCTAAAAAAGGTTGTAATCAAAGGAAAACTGACACAATTAGAGGAGGCAGTATTTCAAGGATGTGAAGTTTTAGAAGATATAATCATTGAGAGTACAGATAACTTAGTTTATGTAGGAAGAAATGCTTTTGATGGAACTCCATGGCTGGAGATGCAGTTAAATGAAGCAGACGACCATATGCTGGTTCTCAATCACATTTTAGTAAGGTATAAACCGGAAGTATCTTATGCAGGAGAATATGGTGGGGTTTCTTATTTTGATGGCATTTCGTATGATGAAATTAATAAGATGACAGGAGAAAAGTTTACATATACGGAACCTGTCAATGCAAAAATGGAAACAGTTACGATTCCGGGGGATATTACACAGATTGCCGGTGGAGCGTTTTATGGTGCATATTCGGTAGAAAAGGTAATATTTGATCCAAGCATCAAACAAATCGAAATTGGAGAGCGAGCCTTTGATTTTACTACATGGGAATTAGAATATATGAAAAACCATAATTTTATGGTAATTGGAGGAAACTTATTAAAAGTTAAATGCAATGCATCCGAAATTGAAATTCCAAATGGTGTAAGTCATATTGTAGAGGATGTATTTATGAAATCACCAAGTGGCGGAAAACTGCCTGAAGAACCGACAGAAGATATACAGCGGATTATGTTGCCACAGACAGTAAAAACATTACATCAAGGGGATTTCCAAACAATAAAAGAGGAAATTATTATACCAAGTGTTTTGGAAAAATATTTTGAGTATTTCAGGTCTGTAAAAGTGACAGTAAAAGACATTGACACATCTTCTGATGCGGAGGATTTGCTGCCAGGATATGAAGGACCGGAAAAACCAAACCCAACACCTTCTGTACTGCCAACAGAGGAACCAAACCCAACAGAAAGTCCACAAGTAACAAATACACCAGAACCAACTGTGACACCTCAGGTAACAGAAGAACCAAAACCGACTATAACTTCTCAGATAACAGAGGAACCAAAACCAACCACAACTTTAAAAGTAACAGATACTCCAAAGCCGACAGAAACCATAAAGCCTACACAGACACCAATGACTACATCAACAGTAACTCCAGAACCATCATCCACAACACCTGCTTTAATAACTCCAGTGCCAACTTCAGCAGCTACACAAGAAACTATGCAGCCCACCCCAATAAATACACCGAACCCAACAGCAAAACCTACAACTAATATAAAAATTAATGTAAAAAAAGCAGTAATTCAAAAGTTAAAAAAAGCATCTAAAACAAAGATAAAAGTTTATATGAAAAAAACAGAAAAGGTAAAAGGATACCAGATTTTAATTTCTACAGAAAAAAAGTTTAAAAAGAACCGAAAACAGGTTAATACAACTAAACAAAGTACTATTATTACAAAGCTTAAAAAAGGAAAAACATATTATGTGAAAGTAAGAGCATATAAAATGAACGGACAAAAGAAGGTCTATGGACAATATAGCAATATAAAGAAGATAAAAATGTAAATATAGTATTATATATGTAGTAATGTTTCATAAAAATATGGAAGCGTGTTTGGAAAATCCAGTCACTTTGTGATAGATGTTTTTAGACATGCTTTCTTTTACATTAAAATAGTTTACCCACCCCCTAAAAATAAAATAGTGTAACCGTTTAGCTAGCCAAATGTTTGTATTTCTTTCTATATATTCACTCTTTGTAGGTAGAACCTTGCACACATACTTTTGCATGGCTGAACTGTAACAAAAAAGAAAAAAATATAATGTAAAAAATTGACAAAAATATTGATAAATTGTATAATCATATTGAAACGAAAACAAGAATAATGAATATTAATTGAAATAGAAAAAATTGAATTATATAAAAGTGCCTTATTATCATAAAAAAAGATATATTTGAAAAACAGCAGGAAGAAGAAAATATTGCAATAAAATGGGGTGGATGTGATATGCAATATATA
>CAMWUK010000075.1 GCA_947177415.1 uncultured Clostridiaceae bacterium | reverse complement strand
TACATTTTGCTACGTAAACACGCAGTAAATGCGTGTTTCTACCTGAATAGTTACACAAAGATTTATATTGACAAAACTGTTCATATACTGTATATATTTATATATACGGTATATGAACGGAGGAGATAGTATGCTAAAGTTAGAATATGTATCAAAGCATTTGCCTGGTTTTGTGCTTCATGATGTAAGTTTTCATTTGCCCAAAGGATATATCATGGGACTGATAGGAGAAAACGGTGCAGGGAAGACAACTTTGTTAAATAGTATTCTGGGATTATATCAGCCTGATGCAGGAACAATAGAAATTAATGGAATGACTTATACGGAGAAGGAAAAGCAAATCAAAAATCTGTTAGGATATGTTTTAACAGATGAGATATTTTGTGGGGAGCTGACACTCATCCAAAATGCAAATATGTACGGCAAATATTATAAATACTATGAGCAGGCAGTTTTCTTAGAATATTGTGAGCGTTTTTTTCTAAACAAAAATCAGAAATTTAAGGAACTTTCCAAAGGAGAAAAATTAAAATTCCAGTTTGCATTTGCATTGTCCCATCAGTCCGAACTTTTAATTTTAGATGAACCTACTGCAAATTTTGATCCTGATTTTCGGAAAGAATTCTTACAAATTTTATCAGATTTTGTTTCGGATGGTGAAAAAAGTGTATTGCTGGCAACCCATATTACAGAGGACTTGGAACGTATTGCCGATTATATTACATTTTTACATAAAGGAAAGGTAAAGTTTTCTATGGACAGAGAAACTTTAGAAAACAGTTATATGTTAATTAGTGGATTGGATTATAAAATGAACCTCATTGACAAAGAACAGGTTATATATAAAGAAAAAGGAAAATATGCCACAAGAGCATTGGTGAAATATAGAAGACGATATTTAGAGAAAGAAGGATTAACAGTAGAAGTACCAAGTATTGAAGATATCATGTATTACGTATTAAAGGGGGAAGAAGAAATATGGTAAAAATGATATTGCATGACTGGATAGCAGGACGTAGAGAAGGATGGAAAAGAGTGTGGGGCAGCAGTAATAACCTGATTATTCCTGAAATTGTTTTTTTGGGAGGAATAGCAGGTGGATATCATGGAACTTTACAATATAATGTATTGTATGGGTGCGAAATTTTTTTATTAATGCTTCAGATTTTACTTTCTGTTATGTATCCCAACCAATTGTCTAAGCCTATGTTTCTGGTTCCTATGGAGAATAAAGATAAGAAGAAATATTTATTTGCCACTTTCTATTTAAAGTTGGGAATATTATCACTGTTACATATTGGAGTGACAGGTATAAGAGTGTGGACAGAATGTATAACAATTGCAAATGCAATTATTTTTTTTGGAGCAGTAACTTTGTTAAATATTGTCATGGGGTTGCAAAATAAAGGAATGGATGAAACCAGTATAAGTTATAAAATAACCACTGGTGTATGTTTGTTTAATTGTTTCCTTTTTATGGGAACAATGGGAGACTGGCAAAGGTGGGAGTATATTTTTGGTGCAATATGTTATATTACACAAATTATCTTATGTGTACTTTTGATAAAAAATGAGTGGAAAGGTTCTGTGAGGAAAGCAATGAACTATGAGGTGATATATGCAACGAAAGTAGAAAAATAAAAGGAGAGTAGCTGTTCATGGTTCTGAACAGTTATAGAGGAGAACAATATGAAGATTGTAATAAAAACCCAAGGAACTTTGGCAATTTATGAACAAATCGTGAATCAACTGAAAAATGCCATTGTAACAGGAGAGCTAAAAACAGGAGAGGCTCTGCCATCTATCCGAATGCTTGCAAATGATTTGCAAGTCAGTGTAATTACAACAAAAAGAGCTTATGAGGAATTAGAAAAAGAGGGGTTGATACGTTCTGTTGCCGGAAAAGGATTTTATGTATGTGAGTATAATCAAGATTATTTAAAAGAAAAACAATGGATGATGTTAGAGAAAAGACTTTCAGAGGTATTAAATGAATGTTTGGATGCAGGATTGTCTGAGGAAGAGATTGTGGAGATGGTACAAACATTGTTAAATTGAAATGTTATGTAAGAAAAGGTCTGTAATATAGAATAGAAAGTAACTATTCATGGTTCTGAACAGTTACGATTGGAAGATAAAAGATTAAGAAAAGAGTGATATTAATGTTAGAATTTAGAAATGTTACAGTAAAAAGAGGTAAATTTACTCTTTCCAATATCAATTTTCAGTTGGAGGATGGCTACCTTTTGGGAATTTTAGGGAAAAATGGTGCAGGAAAAACAACACTGTTAAACTCCATAATGGAAAGACATCCTAATTATACAGGAGATATATTTTATCAGGGGATAGATATCCAGAAAGAACCAGAATGGTTTTTAGAGAAATGTGCTTATATTGCAGATGATAATAGATTTTTTAACAAGAAAACAGCAATGGAAAATGTGGAGTTGTTAAGTGGATTCTATGGAAAAATGGACAAAGAAAAGTTTAAAACTTATATGGAAGAAATGAAGTTAAGCTGTAGAAAACAGGTAGGTGCCATGTCCAGAGGACAGTTTATCCGTTTTCAGATTGCCTTTGCAAGGGCACATCATGCGAAACTGTATCTGTTAGATGAGGCAACAGCAGGAATGGATCCGGTATTCCGAAGGGAATTTTATAATATAATGCGGCAGATTTTAGCGGAGGAAGCAACAATATTGATGACTACACATATACAATCTGATATAGACAGAAACATGGATTATATTTGCAGATTAGAACATGGGAAGATGGTTTTCTTTCAGGAAAATTTTGGTGAGGAAGGTAATCACGAATAAGGAGCAGAATAATGGGAATGAAAGACAATATAGAATACAATCCGAAAACTGGAATGGATAAAGTAAGAGAATTTGATGAAAAAATACTTAGAATGGATAGTGATAAAATTTTACTTAGAAGAATAGCAGCATATTTTTTTGAATTTCTGATAGGCATAGCGGTTGTATTGATTTGTTATGAAAGCAATTGGCAAGCTATGCATTGGGTTGTAGCTGTTAATTACTCATTTGCAATAAAAATACATATAGATGTTTATATGATAATATATGAGGAACGGCATCCAATATCTATCTATCAGTTGTTAGAAAAAATTCCTGTAAATCCAAGAGATATTTTTAAAGTAAGGTTATCTTACCTGTGGAAAATGTTATATAAAAGACTGGTTATTTTTTATATTTTACAGTTGCCTTTCCTTGTATATCACAATAAAGTGACAGTTGTTAATATAGTGTATCCTATAGCTGTTATTGCTTTAGTGGGAGTTGGCTGCATTTTTTATATTAGACCAAGAAAGTAATTGGAAAGTTGTTTGTGTAGAGTATTAAGCAGTTACTGTCTGCACCGTAGGTGTGAACAGTAACACATATATTTTGGCATAGCAGATGTAACATATAAATTGCTTTTTGTCATAAATTAGACTATACTATAATAGAAGTTACTGAGAAATGTTTAAAAACGGATTATAAGGAAAAGAGGTTTATTAAGATGAAAAAGAAAACAGGATTTGTAGCAATAGTATGTATGATGTTATTAGCAACACAAGGGTGTGGATTTGAAGAACAGGTGGAAATATTTCCAGATGGAAGCAGCCAGGTAACTGCTCATACATATTCAACGGAGGAAGAGGAAAATGCATTATTGAAGGAGTTAGGCTCTGCAAATGCCAGTTTCCCGGCAATGATGGCAATGTCAGGTTTTGTTTATGAAGGGGAAAAGGAGATAAATAATAAAATGCATCACAAATATACTCACACTGAGAAATTAGGTGCAGATGAGACAAGTTCTCAATTTGTAGTAAAAAATGGGGATAAAGCTGTTCTGGATTATGCTGCTTTAAATCCGCTTGCTGAAGCACAAGGAGCAGCAGGAAATTTAGAGACCTTAGATTTTGGCAAAGTAAGTATTAAATTTCCTAATACAGTTGTAAATGCAAATGTAGAAGCAGAAGCTGATACCATTAAAATGGATTTGAGCAGTAAATTTAGCGGAGATAGAATATATGCTACATTTAAAGAAGGTGTAGCAGAGAAAAAAGATTTGACAGTGACTGGAGCAAGTAATAATAAATACTATAAGAAGAATGTTATCATAAAGGCAAAATCTAGTGGTGTAATTACACAGTTCAGAGTGAACAATAAACCACAGGAGAAAGACTCTTATACAGCAACCACTGATGGCGTTTATAATGTAAATATCAAATTGGCATCAGGAGTGACAAAAACAGTAAAATTTACAGTGGATAAAACAAAGCCAACCACTAATGTAAAAGCAAAAACTTATAAGAAAAGTGTAAAAATTACATTCAAAGATAAAGGTTCTGGTATGAAAACAGCCACTCTCAATAAAAAGAAGATTAAAAGTGGAAAGACTGTAACAAAAGCAGGGTCTTATACTCTTGTATTAAAAGATAAAGCAGGAAATGCAAAAACCATAAAGTTTAAGATAAGAAAATAGGGAGAATATACTGTTATGATACTTGATTTGGTATGTGAAGCAGTGGAAATTAAGATACATTTTGAAAATTTCACTGGGGTAATACAGTCTAATTTTGAGTTAGGATATGCCATCGGGAAAATGAAAAAAAAACTTGGCATGAAATTGGAAAAAGAGGAAGAGTTAGCTTTGCTAAAGGATAAAGTGGAGAAGCAAATGGAATCCTATACACCAAGAGATTTTATAGAGGAAAATCTAGTAAAACTGATTCGGGAATACCGGATGCAAGAACAGTTTGGTTCAGAAATTTCAGAATTGATTCAAAGAGGATATGATTCAGAATAGTGTTTTTTGCAATCCCCTGTGTACCTCAATGTGAGTTGTATGCAGGGGGTTTTTCTTACTTTCTGTATACAGCAGAGTTTAGTGAATCCGAGCCTGAAAGGTGAAGGATGAACTTAGCATAGTCTATTGGAAAATTAGGAAACCGGATTTAATGGGAAATTAGAAAACTGGATTGGTTGTTTTGCTTGAGAAAAACAGGAAATAAAAGAATGTTTTGTTTGAAATGTATGAAAAACAGATTGTAAAAAAATGAAAAATTTGTTATAATTGTATACATGATAGGGCAATGTGTGAAAAAATTGCAATAAGTACACTAAAGGGGATTGTATTTTAATTTAAGGAGGGATTCTTATGAAGGGTTTACGGTATGGGGTGGCTGCAGCTCTTACAGTTATCTTGTTAAGTGGCTGTGGCAAAAGCAAGGACGAAGGTTCTGTATATTACCTGAATTTTAAGCCGGAAGCCTCAGGTACATGGCAAAAAATTGCTCAGGATTATACAAAAGAAACAGGAGTGAAAGTAAAGGTTTTGACTTCTGCAAGTGGTAACTATGAGCAGACATTGAAGGCAGAGACTGCAAAGAGGGATATGCCGACTTTGTTTCAGATTAATGGACCTGTTGGGTATAATAATTGGAAGAATTTTTGTGCAGATTTGAAAGACACAGAGCTTTACAACTGGTTGCTTGATAAGGATATGGCGGTTCAGGATGAGAATGGGGTATATGGTATTCCTTATGTGGTAGAAGGATATGGAATTATTTATAATAATGCTATTATGAAAAAATATTTTGCATTGACCAATAAGGCAGTATCTTATTCTAAGATAGAAGAAGTAAATAATTTTGATAAGTTAAAAGAAGTTGTAGAAGATATGACAGCACATGCAGAAGAACTTGGTATAGAAGGGGTGTTTGCTTCTACTTCTTTTAGTTCTGGAGAGGATTGGCGTTGGCAGACACATCTTGCTAACCTTCCGGTTTATTATGAGTTTAAAGATAAGGGTGTATCAGACAGTGCTACATTGGATTTTACTTATGCAAATAATTTCCGTAATATTTTTGACTTGTATACAGACAATTCCTGCACACCAAAGGCAGATCTTGCGAAAAAAACTGTAAACGATTCTATGGAAGAGTTTGCACTTGGAAAAGTTGCTATGGTACAGAATGGAAATTGGGCATGGGGACAGGTAAAAGACGTAGAAGGAAACAAAGTAACAGAAGAGGATATCAAGTTTCTACCGATTTATACTGGGGTATCTGGAGAGGAAACACAAGGATTATGTACAGGAACAGAGAATTATATTTGTGTTAATTCTATGGCATCTGAGGCAGACCAAAAGGCATCCATAGATTTTATGGAATGGGTATTTAGTTCTGAAATTGGAAAACAATATGTTACTAATGATTTGGGATTTATCTCTCCATTTAATACATTTTCAGAAGAAGAGAGTCCAAGTGATCCCTTGGCAAAACAGGTATTGGAATATATGAGTAATAAAGATTTATATTCCGTGAACTGGAATTTTACTGCATTCCCAAGCCAACAGTTTAAAGACGATTTTGGTGCTGATCTTTTGAATTATACCAAGGGAAAACGTGAATGGGAACAAGTGATGGAAGACGTAAAGAGTAAATGGGCTTCCGAAAAAGCAGGAGAGTAGGGGGTGTGGAATATGAAAAAAGCTGAAAAAACGAAAAAAACAGAAAAGCAAAACCAGTCACTGAAAAAGACAATGACAATTCGTTCAAAAGTAGCAGTACTTATGGCATCCACATCTATTCTTTTAATTGCCGGGCTTTTAATTGTTTCTTATGTGGTGAATAAGAAAAATATTGTGGAATTGTGTGAAAGTTATCTGTATGATACCTGTATTTCTGCCTCAGATACCTTGTATGAAAGTTTTTATGGAGATACAGAGAGGAATGATATGGGAGTCCGTTTGGAATATATTCTTTATAGTGTAGGAATTGACACAATGGATTCCAGTAAGGGGTATTTGGTAGATAAGGATGGCAAATATCTTTACCATGAAGATAAAAATAAAGTGGGACAGGAGATTGAAGGTAATCCAGTAATTGATAATGTATTGAAACGATTGAAGGAAGGCTATATTACAACAGCAGATGTGCAGACTTGTACGATAGATGGGAAAAAAGTTTATGTTGCATTTATGTGTACAGTAAATGATTGGGTTATTTTTGTGCAGGCAGATGAGGCAGATGTATTAAAACCTGTATATACCATTAGAAATTATTGTATTATTGTAGGATTAATATTGTTAGCAGTAATTCTTGCTGTTGGATATTTTATTACTTTTGTAATTACAAAACCAATAGGCAGTTTAACAAAAGTTATTAACAATATTTCTGAATTAGATTTGGAAAGCGAAGTAAAACTTCTTAAGACCAATGACGAAATTGGCATTATGGGAACGGCAGTTGCACAGATGAAAGGAAGATTGACAGAGATTGTTTCAAAGCTGAACCAGATTTCTGAACGTTTAGTGGAAGATTCCAATTCTTTATCTGATATTTCAGAAAAGGTGAATGTAGCTTCTGCTAATAACTCTAAGACAAGTGAGCATCTTTCAGAAGGCATGGAGGCAACATCGAGTTCTACAGTTATAGTAAATGACAGTATCAAGAGCATGAATGATAATGTAACGAATGTGGCAGATAAGATTGCTGAGGGAAGTAAACTCACAAACAGTGTAATGAATAAGAGTTATGAGATTCGGAAGAAGACAAAAGAAGCCAGCCAGGAAACTTTAAAAGTGTATGAAAGTATTCGAAAGACTTCAGATGTGGCAATTGAGAAGGCAAAAGAAGCTGAGAAAATCAATGGACTTGCAACTTCTATACAAAATATTGCAGAGCAGACAACATTACTTTCCTTAAATGCCTCCATTGAAGCGGCAAGAGCTGGAGAACAGGGAAAGGGATTTGCAGTTGTGGCAAGTGAAATTGCGAAACTTGCTTCAGAATCTACAGATACCAGTATTAGTATTTTAAATATTGTAGATGAAGTAAATGCTTCTGTAAAAACTTTGATTACATGTCTGGTGGATGCATTGAATTTCCTGGAAGGAAAAGTTATGCAGGATTATTCAGATTTTTCGGAGTCCAGTGATGAATATAGTGAGGCAGCTCACTCTATTGAAGAATTTATGAAACTTGCTAATGAAGAGATTAGCCAATTGGAGGAAGGAATTTCTCATATTAGTGATGCAATGGAAAATATTAGTTCTACTATTAATACTTCTGCTGAGGGTGTTGCAGATATTGCAGAGAAGACAACAGATGTGGTAGGATTAACATCAGAGACATTTGAGCGTACCATGAACTGTAAAGAATTGGCAGAGAAGTTAAGAGAGATTACAGTACAATTTAAGTTGTAGGAATAAAAAAGATAAACAAAAGGACTTGCATAGAAGTATGTGAGTCTTTTTTGTTTATTTTTTAATAAATCCCTAATTTCCTATTGACATACTATGAATTGTGTTGTATGATAATAATACAATAATTCATGGAGGCACTATGAATAGTTACAAAACACCCATGCCTTGTGGATTGTGGTATCACCATAAATATAATCCCATGAGTGTTTCGTAAACGAGGATGCACACAAGTGCAAAAGCAACACTTAGTGCTTTACAATCCTTGCAGCAGATTGCAAGGTTCTGCCTAAAAAGAGTGAATATACAGAAATATAGAAAAAGATAGGAGACTAAAACTATGAGTAAAAAAACATACGCAGATAGAAAATTTAAATTTGAAACCTTACAATTACATGTAGGACAGGAAAGTCCCGATCCAGTTACTGATGCAAGAGCAGTACCAATTTATCAGACATCATCCTTTGTATTTCATAATACCCAGCATGCAGCAGATCGTTTTGCACTAAAGGATGCAGGAAATATTTATGGAAGATTAACCAATCCTACTGAGGATGTATTCGAACGGAGAATTGCAGCTTTGGAAGGTGGTGTGGCGGCACTTGCGGTAGCCTCTGGAGCCGCAGCGGTTACATACACAATACAAAACCTTGCACTAAGCGGAGACCATATTGTAGCTGCAAAGAATATTTATGGAGGAACATATAACTTATTGGCACATACTTTAGTGGATTATGGAATAGAGACTACATTTGTAGATCCATTGGATATCAGTAATTTTGAAAAAGCAATTAAAGAAAATACCAAGGCACTTTATATTGAAACGCTTGGCAATCCTAATTCCGAAGTAGTGGATATTGAAGCGGTTGCAAAGGTTGCACATGATCATAACATTCCTTTGGTAATAGACAATACCTTTGCAACACCATATCTTGTTCGTCCAATTGAATATGGTGCAGATATTGTGATACATTCTGCTACAAAATTCATTGGAGGACATGGAACAACGATTGGAGGAGTTATTATTGACAGTGGAAAATTTGACTGGAAAGCATCTGGTAAATTTCCACAGCTTACAGAGCCGAATCCTAGCTATCACGGAATCAGCTTTGTAGATGCAGCAGGAGCAGCAGCATTTGTTACAAGAATTCGTGCTATTCTTCTTAGAGATACTGGAGCAACCCTTTCTCCGTTCCATGCATTTATTTTCTTACAGGGATTAGAAACACTTTCTCTTCGTGTAGAACGTCACGTGGAGAATGCTTTAAAAGTAGTGGAATATTTGAATAATCATCCATTGGTGGAAAAGGTAAATCATCCATCTGTTACTACAGATGAAGAACAAAAGAAACTTTATGCAAAGTATTTTCCAAATGGAGGTGGCTCTATCTTTACCTTTGAGTTAAAAGGAGACCAGAAAAAGACACAGGAATTTATTGATAATTTAGAATTATTTTCACTTCTTGCAAATGTAGCAGATGTGAAATCACTGGTAATTCATCCATATACTACAACACATGCGGAGTTGAATGCAGAAGAGGCAGCAGACCAGGGAATTAAGCCAAATACTGTCCGATTGTCAATTGGAACAGAAAATATTGATGATATTATTGAAGACTTAGACGAAGCATTTAAGGCAATTTCGTAATTGAAAAAATAATAGAAAAGAGTGTATTCTTACTTTTAGATAGTGAGAATACACTCTTTTGCTTTATGGTATTTTGTGGCTTTCTACAATAATACGGATAGTACGGTAAAGATAAGGTTTATACTCTTCAATGGAAACTGGTTCATTAGATAAAATACAGCTATAAGCAGAAGAACCTACCAGTTCAATAATGGTAAAAAGCATAATCTCTGGTTCCTCATATTCATATTCATCTGCCTCTAACAAATTTAGATACATATCATAAAATTTCACATCTTCTGTAATAATCCGGTTTTCTAAAGCCGATTTGAAAACCCCCCAACCAAGATTTTTTGAAATAAAAGTAAGGAGAGCTTTGTTTCTGGTCAATTCGTCAATGATATGATCAATAATAAATATAAATTTATCTTGGAAATTTTCAATATCTGTCTGATTAACAGCAGTTACAGCGTTAGTGAACAATGAGCTTGTCTTCTTTGCTACAAGCTTATTGGAAATGTCATATTTATTTGCAAAGTACAGATAAAAAGTACCTTTCGCAACACCTGCTTTCTGGACAATATCGGAAATGGTTGTCTTATGAATTCCTTTTGTTGTGAAAAGTTCAAAGGCAGTATTATAAAGTGCCTCTTTCTTTTTTTGTTTATTGCTTTCCGCTTTTGCCATGGGGATGCACATCCTTTCGTAATAGTAAGACCAAGCTGCTTTAGTCAATTTAATTATATCAAACCTTATTGCAAATTTCTATTACTTCATCAAAATGTAAAGGAATTTGTTACGGTTTAGCAAGGAAGTACACTAATAAGGTTACTGTTCACACCTACGGTGCAAACAGTAACGGAATCCACCCTATTAAGAGTTCGCCTTCGGCGAAAGGCTGGATTCTTGAATGGTTTATGTTCTTGGCACATAGCTTGACAGCAAGTGTCAAGCTTGTGAGTGAACAGTAACCTAATAAGTGCAATATTGCCAAAAATATAGAAGAAAAGTGATGAATAGATCTATGAAATGTAAAAAAATAAAAAATAGTGACCAATAGTCATTTTAGGTATTGACTATTGGTCAGTTTTGGTGTATAACAATATCAAGATAAAAAATGACCAACCGTCAGTATTTGGCAACATGTTGTGAAAATTAGTAACTGTTCATGGTTCTGAACAGTTATGGAAATTATAAAAGGAGGAGTTAGAATGGTTAAGGCAGGCAGATGGATTGCTAAACACAAAAAGCTGATCGTATTATTCTTTGTACTATTATTGATACCATCCGCACTAGGATATTTAAAAACGCGGGTAAATTATGATGTACTAAGTTACCTTCCAGACACATTAGAGACGGTATCCGGACAGGATATTATGGTGGATGAGTTTGGTATGGGAGCATTTTCCATGGTTATAGTGGAAGATATGGAGATGAAAGATGTTAGTGAACTAAAGACACGTCTGGAAGAGGTAGAACATGTAAAGGAAGTTCTCTGGTACGACAGTGCTATGGATATTCGTATACCAATAGAGCTGCTGCCATCTGACTTAAAGGATGCATTATTTAAAGGGAATGCTACTATGATGATTGCATTATTTGATGATACCACTTCCTCTGATGCATCCATGAGTGCTATTACCGATATGAGAAAGCTTGTAGATAAACAGTGTTATATCAGTGGAATGGCGGGAATTGTTACCGATATTAAGGATTTATTCCTTGCGGAAATGCCAATCTATGTAACCATTGCAGCAGTTATGTGTTTCCTTGTGTTATGTATTGCAATGAACTCTTTTGTAGTTCCAGTACTTTTCCTTATGAGTATTGGTATGGGAATTGTCTATAACTTAGGAAGTAATATTTTCCTTGGGGAGATTTCCTATATTACACAGGCACTTACAGCTATCTTGCAATTGGGTGTGACAATGGATTATTCGATTTTCTTACTAAATAGTTATGAAGACAATAAAAAACGGTTTGACAATGATAAAGAAAGAGCAATGGCACATGCCATTTCCAACACCTTTAAATCCGTGGTGGGAAGCTCTGTGACAACAATAGCAGGTTTTGCCGCATTATGTTTTATGACTTTTGCTCTTGGAAAAGATTTGGGAATTGTTATGGCAAAAGGTGTTGTGGTTGGGGTAATTTGTTGTGTTACCTTACTTCCTGCAATGATTCTTCTTTGTGACAATTTAATTGAAAAGACAGAGCATAAACCATTTGTACCAGATTTGACATGGCTATCTGATTTTATAACAAAACATTACAAAGTGTGGCTGGTGATTTTTATTATTATGTTAGTACCGGCTGTTTATGGAAATAATCATGTAAGTGTTTACTATAACATAGATAAGTCCCTTCCTAAAGATTTAGATAGTTCTGCTTCAAACAAAAAGTTAGAAGAAGTTTTTGAAATGAATAATGTACACATGGTGTTACTAAAAAACGGATTAGACAGCAAAGAGAAACGTGCTATGTTAGATGAAATTAAGAACATAGATGGAGTAAAATGGACATTAGGAATTGATTCTATTGTAGGAGCTAATATACCAGAAGATTTAATACCAGAAGATATGACAAAAAGTCTAAAGAGTGATAATTATGAAGTGCAGTTTATATGTTCGGATTATAAGACAGGAACCGATGAAGTGAATGCTCAGATTGCATCTATTAATGATATTATCAAGGGATACAGTAAGTCATCTATGGTAATTGGTGAAGCACCATTAACAAAAGATTTGGCGGATGTAACGGATATTGATTTAAAAAATGTAAATATAGTTTCTATAGGAGCAATCTTTATTATTATTATGCTTGTGTTCCGCTCTATTTCACTTCCGGTATTATTGGTTGCTGTTATTGAATTTGCAATATGTGTGAATATGGCAGTACCATATTACACTGGGACAGAGTTGGTGTTTGTAGCAAGTATTGTGATTGGTACGATTCAGCTTGGAGCTACTGTGGATTATGCGATTCTTATGACGAGCAGGTATCAGAAAGAACGGGGAAAAGGCAAGAGCAAGACAGAGTCGATAAAGATTGCCCATGAAACTTCCATGAAATCTATATTAGTAAGTGGATTTAGTTTTTTTGCAGCAACTTTTGGTGTAGGGGTATATTCGAAAATAGATATGATTGGTTCCATTTGTACTTTATTGGCAAGGGGATCCATTATCAGTATGGTTGTAGTAATTTGTGTATTACCTGCCATGTTTATGGTATTTGATAAAGTGATATGTAAAACATCTATAGGTTTTTTACCTAAAGAAGACAAAGTAGATATACCAAATAATGAGATTACAAGTATATAGATTATAATTCAGGATTAAGATTTTTGACAGGAGGTTTTATTATGAATCAGAATAGAAAATATAAAAAAGCAGGAGTAGCAGGGGTATCTGCAGCACTAATAATGGCACTCAGTGTTGGTGGTGTTATGTCATACGCAAGTGAAACAAAAAATACACATGTCAATGAAACCATTATGAACGATAACAATAGTCTAGTAAAAGAAGAAAAGAAAAATGCAAAGAAAAAAACAGAGGATACAAACCAGGTATTTAAAGATGAAGTAGTATATGCTTATACAAATGCTAACGGAAAAGTAAATAAAGTAACAGTTAGTGAATGGTTAAAAAATTCTGCAGGGAAAAATATTTTAAAAGATAAAACAACATTGCAGGATATAAAAAATGTAAAAGGGGAAGAAACCTTTACACAAGAAGATAAGAACACAATTTCATGGAATACAGCCGACAGTGATATTTATTATCAAGGAACTGCCAATGAAGAATTACCAATAGCCATGGAAGTAACTTATTATCTTGATGGAAAAAAAGTTACACCACAGGAATTAGTTGGAAAAAGTGGCAAGTTTAAAATGCATGTAACTTACAAAAATAATTCCAAACAAACAGTACTTGTTGATAAAGAAGAGGTAGAAGTAAATACTCCATTTGCTATGGTTACTGCTATGATTTTACCAGAAGAAAAATTTACAAATGTAAATATTGACCATGGGAAAGTATTGTCTGATGGAAACCGTACCATTGTAATTGGTCTTGGCATGCCAGGAATGCAGGAAAGTTTGGATATTGATGAAGATATGGATGTGGAAATTCCGGAATCTTTTGTTATGACAGCAGATGTTACTGACTTTGAGATGTCTTCCACATTTACTGTTGCAACTTCAGATTTGTTTGAAGATTTTAATATGGATAGTGATACAATAGATGATTTAAAAGACTCTCTAAATGAACTTACTGACGCTTCTTTAGAATTGGTAGATGGTTCCAGTGATTTGTCAAAAGGAATTAAAACCTTAAAAGACAGCACAGGAGAATTTACAAAAGGAATCCAAACCCTTTCCCAAGGTGTTGGTAAATTATCAGAGGGTGCAGATGATTTGCAAAGTGGTACCAAGGAATATACAGACGGAGTAGAAACTTTAGCCGGAGGCGTGAAACAGTATGTAGATGGAACAACAACTTTGGCAGATGGTGTGACTTCTTATACAAATGGTGCAAAGAAATTACAACAGGGAATACAAAGTTTAAGTGATGAAACAAAGGATTTGCCAAGCAGTTTGGACACTTTGTCAAAGGGAATTGAAACTTATGGAACTGGAGTAAATAAACTGGTAAGTGAAGAAAATATGAATTCCCTAACAAGTGGAACTAGTTCACTGGCAGCAGGAATTGAAAAAGTAAATCAAGGTTTGGATGCAGTATCTGCAGGGGTAGAAACGATTCACCAGAATCTTGCAAATTTAGAAGCAAGCTATAGTAATAATGAACAATTGATTGCTAGTTTAAAATCTGTTATGGAAACAATGGAAGAGGGACAGCAAAAGGAACAGATACAGGCAATGGTAACAAATTTAGAAACTGTTACCACAACACAAAAGGCTGGAATTGCAGCATTAAAGGATTCCACCTCAAAAAATAGCCAGCTAGGTACTGGATTAAATAGCTTAATAGGAAGTACAGATGAAAATGGTGCATTATTGCAGGGGGCAAAGTCATTATCAAATGCAGCCCAAACCATGTCTGCTGCCAGTGTACAGCTTAGAGAAGCTTATCCTGGTTTAAGCCAGGGAGCAGCCAAGTTAGCAGAAGCAGGAAAAAGTCTTCCTGTTGCAATGAAACAATTAACAACTGGAGCAAAAGAATTAGTTTCTAATAACAAAGATTTGCAAACTGGGGCAAAAAAATTAAAAACATCTGGAAAGACTTTGAAAAATGGAGCAAAAACTCTGAAAGGAAATAGCAGTGCTTTACTTAATGGAGTAAAGACATTAAATAATGGAGTGAGTGCATTATTAACTGGATCTGGTAAGTTAGAAAGCGGCACTGGAAAATTGACAGAAGGTGTGGATAAGTTATTTAATGGATCTGTTGATTTAAAGGAGGGCATGGAGAAATTTAATGAAGAAGGTATTGAAAAATTAACAGGAACAGTAGAAGATGATTTAGAGATTTTAGCAAAACATATTGAGGCAATTACCGAGGCAGGTAAGAGTTACAAAACTTATGCAGGTATCCATAAAGATATGGATGGCAGTGTAAAATTTATTATTAAGTCAGACGAAATTAAATAGATTAATATAGTAAATGAACATGTTACCTTCGGGGTGTCACCACTAAGAAAGGGCTGTGTATGATATACACAGTCTTTTTTGCATATAATACGTTACTGTTTACAGATAGTACTTTGCACTTGCTGCAAAGTATGTAAGAATAAGTAGTGGTAGAGAAGAATCCAGCTTTTCGCCGAAGGCAAAATCTAAATAGGCTGGATTCTGTTACTGTTTGCACCACAGGTGTGAACAATAACTATAATACACAAAAGAGAAAAAAGAATTAAAAGAATTAAAAGAACTGTGCAAAAAATGTCAAATATGTTATGATAATTAAGAGGATTCATATAGACAATAATTGCTCCGCAAGGATGCACATAGGAAGTATGCCGCTTTGTGGCATGCATCCAGCACAGGCAACGAATCAAAACGCGAGCGTTTTGTTCGTTTCCTATATATTTGGGAGGAGGACATACCGAAGTTATGAACAAGATATATACAAAGTAGAATAAGGAGGACATACAGGATGAAATTAAAGGCAAAAATGATTACAATAGCAATGATACCATTAGTGGTGGTTACAGTTATTACTTGTATAGTATTGAGTATACGGGTGACTAGTGTTATAGGAAGTCAGGTCAAAGATAATTTATTATCCATAGCATTGTTGGAGAGGGACAATATTGGCATGGACGAGGGAAATGATTATCATTTGGATGAATCGGGTAATCTGTGGAATGGCAGTACAAAGAATATTACAGAAGAAATAGAAACCGTAGAACAGATAAAGAAGGATACCAATGTAGATGTAACCATATTTTATGGAGATACCCGCTATATGACTACAATTAAAGATGGAGGAAAGTCCGTATTAGGAACAAAAGCTGGGGATGTTGTAATTGAGAAGGTTTTACAAAATGGAGAGAATTATTTTTCGGAAGATGTAGATGTTTTAGGAAATAAGTATTATGGCATGTATATTCCGTATTATGGAGATGATACAAGGAAACCAGAAGGTATTATCTTTACTGGAATGACACGAAAATATGTTGAACAGGAAATATCAAATATAACATTAACAATAATTGGTGTTATGGTTGTCATTGCACTTCTTGCAGGAGGATTAGTATATATCCTTGTCAGTCAGGTATCAAAAAGAATCTGTTATGGTGTCAATGCTTTGGGAGAAATTGCAAAAGGAAATCTTTGCCAAACTGTTGATGACAAGATGCTTAAGTCTAAAGACGAGTCTGGTGAAATTATAAAGGCTGTTCAAGTACTGCAAAAAGAACTAATTCGTGTAGTAAGTGGCATTGCAGGCAATAGTGAGGAAGTATATTCAGTCGCTATACAGATGAATGAAAGTGTGAATGGTACACAGAGAAATCTGGAACAAGTGGAACATGCAGTCTCAGAAATTGCGGCGGGTGCAGCCTCTCAGGCAGATGATACTGAGAAAGCAACAGAGAATATTATAACAATGGATAACCTGATACAGGAAACAAAAGAAAATGTCAATCGTCTTAGTAAAAATGCAGATAATATGGAACATAGTGGTTTTGAGGCAAAAGAGACCTTAGATAGTTTGAGAGATGTGAATAATCAGGTTGAAGTTGCAATTGATACAATTTATGAACAGACGAACAACACAAATGAATCTGCACAAAAGATATCAGAGGCAATTAACATAATTACATCCATTGCGGAAGAAACGAACCTTTTGGCATTAAATGCCAGTATTGAAGCCGCAAGAGCCGGAGAACAGGGAAAAGGTTTTGCAGTAGTAGCTTCTGAAATCCAAAGTTTGGCAGAACAATCCAATGCTTCTGCAATGAAAATTGGGGAAAATATTTTAAAGCTAACAAAGGATTCAGAAACTGCAGTTACCACTATGGAGCAGGTAAAACAGATTATGCTGGAACAAAGTGAAATGGTAGAAAAAACGGATAAGAGATTCCATGAAGTATTGTCTGGTATAGAAACATCCAGAAAGGATATTGGATATATTTCAGGCAATGCAAAGGAACTGGATGAATCTAGAGAGCAAGTGGTGGGTATTGTTCAGAATTTATCTACAATGTCGGAAGAATATGCAGCTAGTGCGGAACAAACATCCACATCTGTTACAGAAGTGAATACCAGTGTGCAGGAAATTGCAGCCAATACAGATTCTCTGCAAAAGATTGTGGAAGAATTAAAAGAAAGTGTAAAAACATTTCATCTGTAAGTGATTAAATGAAAAGAGTAATGTTTTCGAATGGTAATTTTAATTGATTTTTAATGGAAAAGCATATAGTTTGATGATATAATAAAGCAGAATTTGTATATATTTAACAAGGAGGAAGAAATTATGACGGGAAATATGATTCTTGCAATAGTCGCTGCTATTATTGTAATATTATTTTTGGCTATTATTAAGATGTATAATGGGCTGGTTGTATTAAGAAACAGAGTAGACAATCAGGGGGCACAGGTGGAGGTTCAGCTGAAAAGAAGAGCAGATTTGATTCCAAATTTAATTGAAACCACAAAGGGATATGCAAATTATGAAAAAGGGACACTAACAGCAGTAACCGAATTAAGGAGTAAGGTGTTGCAGGCATCGAATACAAATGAAGCTTACCAGCTTAATACCAAATTAAGCAAGGAAGTGTCCAAAATTATGGCAGTCAGTGAAAATTATCCAGAGTTAAAGGCAAATACAAACTTTTTGCGGTTACAACAAGAATTATCAGAAACAGAGGATAAGATTGTAAAGGCACGCCAGTTTTATAATGATATAGTAACAAAATACAACACAGCAATCATGGTATTCCCAAGATCTATTTTTGCAGCGATGTTTGGGTTTGGGAAAAAGCCACTGCTGGAAGCAACTGCACAAGAAAGAGAAAGTATAAGAATAGATGAGAATACGTTTCGGTTTTAATGTATATAAGGATATTAGAAAATAGTATTGTTGTTGTGTGTATAAATTGGTATAAAGGCGTATGAGATGTAACAGTTTCATACGCCTATTTGCTAACAGTCCAGCCAGAAAAAATACTTTTAGCCCATTTGTATATTCTGGCACTTTATGAATGAACCCGGCTGAACTCTTGTTACTGTTCACACCTATGGTGCTAACAGTAACCGAACTCTTACCCTATTTGTGTGGGAAATAGCACCAAGTCTTGACAACCTGTTTGTATAAAGAGTATACTGAGATGAAAAGAAAACCTTGTTATTCTGGGATTACTATACCTTATTAAGAAAATTTTGCAATAAGTATATTTGGACAAAGTGAATAACAATGGAAGATGACACATGGAAAGAGGAGATTGCACATGAATTATAAAGTGGCAGTGATTAAAGGGGACGGGATAGGTCCTGAAATCGTAACAGAAGCACAAAAAGTGCTGGATAAGGCAGGAGAGAAGTTTGGATTTTCTTTGGATTATAAAGAGGTATTGATGGGTGGAGCATCTATAGATGTACACGGAATACCTTTGACTGATGAGGCAATTGCAGATTGTAAAGCAAGTGATGCGGTTCTTATGGGAGCAATTGGAGGAAATACCAGTACATCTCCATGGTACAAATTAGAACCTTCCAAGAGACCAGAAGCAGGTCTGCTTGCCCTTAGAAAAGCATTAAATTTATTTGCTAATCTTAGACCAGCATATCTTTATGAGGAATTAAAGGGAGCTTGTCCATTAAAAGAAGAAATCACCGAAGGTGGTTTTGATATGATGATTATGCGTGAACTTACAGGAGGATTATATTTCGGTGAGAGAAAGACCATAGAAGAGAATGGAGTACGCAAAGCTTACGATTCCCTTACTTATGACGAGAATGAGATTCGCAGAATTGCAAAACGTGGATTTGATATAGCTATGAAACGTAACAAGAAGGTTACCAGTGTAGATAAGGCAAATGTACTGGATTCTTCCCGCCTTTGGAGAAAGGTAGTGGAAGAAGTGGCGAAAGATTATCCGGAAGTATCTTATGAGCACATGTTAGTAGATAACTGTGCTATGCAGTTAGTCCGTGATCCAAAGCAATTTGATGTGATTTTAACAGAAAATATGTTTGGAGATATATTATCAGATGAAGCAAGTATGGTAACAGGCTCTATTGGTATGTTGTCTTCTGCAAGTTTAAATGAGACAAAGTTTGGGTTATATGAACCAAGCCACGGTTCTGCACCAGATATTGCCGGACAGAATATAGCCAATCCAATTGCAACCATTTTATCAGCAGCAATGATGCTTCGTTTTTCCTTTGACTTAGACGAGGCAGCAGATGCCATTGAGGCAGCAGTAAAGAAAGTATTAGAGGATGGATACCGTACTGTTGATATTATGTCAGAAGGTATGACAAAAGCAGGAACTAAGGAAATGGGAGATTTAATCTGCGAAAGATTGTAGCTAGTGTACAGTACACTAGATTAAAGTGGCATAAGATATACAAACTATAGAAAGGAAGAGGATCATGAAGAGTGATGCAGTAAAAAAGGGGATGCAGACAGCACCTCAGAGATCATTATTTAACGCATTAGGATTAACAGAAGAAGAATTACAGAAACCATTAGTAGGTATTGTAAGTTCCTATAACGAGATTGTGCCAGGTCACATGAATATTGATAAAATAGTAGAGGCAGTAAAAATGGGAGTTGCCATGGCAGGTGGTACACCAATTGTATTCCCAGCAATTGCTGTTTGTGATGGTATTGCCATGGGACATCAGGGAATGAAATATTCTTTAGTAACCAGAGACCTGATTGCAGATTCTACAGAATGTATGGCAATGGCACATGCATTTGATGCATTGGTTATGGTGCCAAACTGTGATAAAAATGTACCAGGACTTTTAATGGCAGCAGCCAGAGTGAATGTTCCTACCATATTTGTCAGTGGTGGCCCAATGCTTGCAGGACATGTACAGGGACATAAGACCAGCCTTTCCAGTATGTTTGAAGCAGTAGGTGCTCATGCGGCTGGCAAATTAGATGAAGAAGGTGTCAATGAATATGTAAATAAAGCATGTCCTACCTGTGGTTCTTGTTCTGGTATGTATACAGCAAATAGTATGAACTGCTTAACAGAAGTTCTTGGAATGGGATTACCAGGTAATGGAACAATTCCGGCTGTATATTCAGAAAGATTAAAACTTGCAAAACATGCAGGTATGAAAGTTATGGAGATGCTTGAAAAAAATATCTGTCCAAGAGACATTATGACCAAAGATGCCATTATTAATGCATTAACAGTGGATATGGCACTTGGATGTTCCACAAACAGTATGTTGCATTTGCCTGCAATCGCCCATGAGATTGGATTTGATTTTGATATAGCTTATGCAAACGAAATTAGTGAAAAAACACCAAATCTTTGCCATTTAGCACCAGCAGGTCCTACCTACATGGAAGATCTCAATGAAGCTGGAGGAGTATATGCAGTAATGCATGAATTAGATAAAAAGGGCTTGTTAAATAAAGATTGTATTACGGTTACAGGTAAGACAGTTGGAGAAAATATTGCTGGATGTGAAATCCGTAATCCGGAAGTAATCCGTCCAATTGACAATCCATATAGTGTAACAGGCGGTCTTGCTGTATTAAAAGGTAATCTTGCACCTGATGGCAGTGTAGTAAAACGTTCCGCAGTTGTTGCAGAGATGATGGTACATGAAGGACCTGCAAGAGTCTTTGAATCAGAAGAAGATGCGATTGCAGCAATCAAGGGTGGAAAGATTGTAGAAGGAGATGTTGTGGTTATCCGCTATGAAGGACCTAAAGGTGGACCTGGTATGAGAGAAATGCTGAATCCTACCTCTGCAATTGCAGGTATGGGACTTGGTTCTTCTGTCGCATTGATTACAGACGGACGTTTCTCAGGGGCATCAAGAGGAGCTTCTATTGGACACGTTTCCCCAGAAGCAGCAGTGGGAGGTCCAATTGCATTGATTGAAGAGGGAGATATTATCCAGATTGACATTCCGGGATTAAGCCTGAATGTAAAACTTTCCGATGAGGAATTAGCAAAGAGAAAAGAGAAATGGCAGCCAAAAGAGCCAAAGGTAACCACAGGATATCTGGCAAGATATGCAAAGATGGTAACCTCTGGAAACCGTGGTGCGATTTTGGAGAAGTAAGGAGAGGGTATAATGCAGTTAAATGGTTCACAGATTGTAGTAGAATGTTTGAAAGAACAAGGTGTGGATACTGTATTTGGGTATCCAGGTGGAGCAATTTTAAATATTTATGATGAATTGTACAAACATCAAAATGAGATTACTCATATTTTAACATCCCATGAACAGGGGGCTTCCCATGCCGCAGACGGATATGCAAGAGCAACTGGAAAAGTAGGTGTCTGTATGGCTACCAGTGGTCCTGGGGCAACAAACCTGGTAACAGGAATTGCAACCGCATATATGGATTCAGTGCCGATGGTGGCAATTACTGCCAATGTTACCAACCAGCTTCTTGGAAAAGACAGCTTTCAGGAAGTAGATATCGCAGGTGTGACAATGCCAATTACAAAGCACAGTTTTATTGTAAAGGATGTAAAAAAATTAGCTGGAACTATCCGTCGTGCTTTTGCCATTGCAGCAACCGGCAGACCTGGACCAGTTCTTGTAGATATTACAAAGGATGTTACAGCAGCTAAAACAGAGTATAAAAAAGTTGTACCAAAGTTAATTAACCGTGTTACAGAGACTATTCGTGAAGAAGATATAGAGAAAGCAGTTTCTATGATTAAGGCATCAAAGAAACCTATGGTGTTTGTAGGTGGAGGAGCTGTAATATCTGGGGCTTCCAGAGAATTGGCAGAGTTTGTAGAGAAAGTAGATGCACCAGTTACAGATACCTTGATGGGAAAAGGTGCATTTAATGGAGAACATAAATATTATGTAGGTATGCTTGGCATGCATGGAACCAAAGCAGCAAATTTAAGTGTAACGGATTGTGATTTATTGGTTACCATTGGTGCAAGATTTTCTGACAGAGTTACAGGAAATGCTAAGAAATTTGCCAGCAAGGCAAAAATCTTACATATTGATGTAGATCCTGCAGAAGTAAATAAAAATATCCATGTAAATGCCAGTATTATTGGAGATTGTAAATCAGTATTAGAAATCTTAAACAGCAAATTAGAACAGCAAGACCATAGTGCTTGGGTAGCAGAAGTAATGGAAAAGAAAGAGAAATTTCCGCTTACTTATCCAGAGGATCGCCTGACTGGACCTTATGTAATTGAAAAGATTCATGAAATTACTGGTGGAGATGCCATTATCACAACGGATGTAGGACAGCATCAAATGTGGGCAGCACAATATTTCAAATATCAGAAACCAAGAACTTTCTTATCCTCTGGTGGTCTTGGAACCATGGGATATGGCTTGGGAGCATCCATTGGAGCAAAGGTTGGAATGCCAGAAAAAAGAGTGTTTAATATTGCGGGGGATGGATGTTTCCGTATGAATATGAATGAAATTGCAACAGCAACCCGTTATAACATTCCAATTATCCAGGTGGTACTGAATAACCATGTGCTTGGTATGGTCCGCCAATGGCAGACTTTATTCTATGAGAAACGTTATTCACAAACTGTTTTAGAAGATAAGGTAGATTTTGTAAAAGTGGCAGAAGCTATGGGAGCAAAAGCATATCGTATCACAAAGAAAGAAGAAGTAGAGTCTGTTTTACGTGAAGTCCTTTCCTTGAATGAGCCTGTTCTGATTGAATGTGTCATTGACCAAGATGAAAAGGTATGGCCAATGGTTGCTCCTGGAGCAGCAATTGGAGAAGTATTTACTGAAGAAGATTTGAAGAAAAAAGAGTCATAATCGGAACATTAAAGTTAAAGAGTTATCTACAGCTCCATAAGGGTAAAATATTTTCTTGTTTTACTTTATGGAGCTGTAGTTTATAATAAAGAAGAGTTGAGGTATGATGAAAATGTTGATTTCAAAATTTGATACAGTTAATATAGAAAAAATAGAAGACTTTGAAAGTAATCTACAAATTTGTTTGCCAGATATTCTACTACATAGAAAAATAAATAACTCATAGTTTCAAAGTGTGCTATAATCATGTCTTTGACAGTCTAAATGTAATAAGACCGCAGTAACCATCTATTTTACTGGTATTACTGCGGTTTTATATATTTCATGGACTATGGTAATTTATTCTCTGCCCTTATCTTTTTCTGAATCTCTTTCATTTTGCTTTATCCTTGTTCCTCAATGCTGGCAAAAAAGCAATCTTAAGGCAGTCTTAAGGTTGTTTTTATTTTATCTTTGGATAAAGGTTATATAATAGAGGCAATTAAAGTAAAAATTATCTATTATTTCAATTAATAATTATAAATGAGCAAATACAAAATATTGTACAATACATTCCATATTATACGGACAACACCACAAAAATACAGATAAAAGTCTTTGACT
>CAMWUK010000074.1 GCA_947177415.1 uncultured Clostridiaceae bacterium | reverse complement strand
ATCTTATCAACATATTAAATTTTCTATTATGTCTTATGAAGATTGTCTTATAAAAGGAGATAGGGAACGCTTTCTCGAGGTTTTGGAAAATATTATGGAAAATGCAATTAAATATGGAGATGGAAGAAAAATTTCCATTCATTTCTCACAAGAAGAAGATTGTCAATTGGTTGGGGTTGTCAATAGTGGAAATTCACTTCCGGAACAGGAGATTTCCCACATCTTTGACAGTTTTTGGAGAGGATCGAATACACAAGGAATAGAAGGGAGTGGATTAGGTTTATTTATTTGCCGGAGATTAATGGGAAATATGAAGGGGGATATTTTTGCAACAGGTAAAGAAGATTCCATGACAGTAACCGTTGTGATACCTAGAGTATAGCATTTGACAATATGGTTATCCAGTTATATAATGATATGTAACTATTCAGAACCTGCAAAAGTGATATACAAATTGCATAAATAAATTTATTTATTAAATGCAATTTGTATACTCACTTTTATTGGGCTGATGCCCACATGAGGATTTTTACCAGCCATAATGGAAAATTATTAGATATTATGTATATTCTGGAAAATCCGAATGAGGGGTTCTGAATAGTTACAATGATATTAAAAAGATTGTATAGGAGAGGGAAGTATGCGTTTTATAATACAAAGAGTAACAGAGGCAAGTGTAAGTATTGATGAACAGTTATATGGAAGTATAGACAAAGGATATCTGGTATTAATAGGTATTTCTGGTACAGACACAAAAGAGATTGCAGACAAAATGATAAAAAAATTGATTGGACTTCGGATTTTTGAAGATGAAAACCATAAGACGAATTTATCTTTGAAAGATGTCAATGGAAGTCTGCTTTTGGTGTCCCAATTTACTTTGTATGCAGATTGCAAAAAGGGCAACCGGCCTTCTTTTATCAAGGCTGGAAAGCCAGATGAAGCGGAAAAATTATATCAATATATTATCGATCAGTGCCGAAAAGAAGTTGTAAATGTACAAACAGGAGTATTTGGTGCAGAGATGAAAGTGGAATTGGTAAATAATGGACCATTTACTATTTTGCTTGATTCGGATGATATGCAAAAAAATGCTTAGGTAGTTGCATTTTATACTTAAGATAAGTGTGTGACAAATTAAATATTACAAAAGTGTTACAAAAAATTGAAAATGCGTCTTGTTTTCTGCGTATATATATGTTAATCTGAAAAAGTCATAGTATCATAACTGCAAGCAGTTATAATTGTTCAATGACAGATCTAAAATCAAACCATTTCGGTAGTTATCCATTCATAAGAGTAACGAAGACATAATAGCGTGATGACATATCATGGATAAGCACAAAAATGTGTAACTATTTAGTAACAAAAGAAACATGAAATTGTACGCAGAAAGGAATTTGCAAATGAAAAAATGGAAAAGAATACTTGGAGTTATTTGTATTGTGTTATTATTTATAACATTGTTAAACAATTATCAAATAAGCAGTCAGGGTAGAAATATGACGGTTAAGGCCGCATCAAATGACTATAAGCTTATAGATATTGATGGGGTAACTTGGAGGTATGCTCTCTTTACGGAAAATATTAATCAAAATCCTAAACATCATAAATTAGATAAAGAAAATGTAACTACTTGTGTGAAGGTATGTTTAGAAAATACAAATGGACATACGGATATCACCATACCAGATATGATAGAAGGGTATCCGGTTTATCGTATAGAAAAAGGAGAGGGCATCGGACGCAGTACAGTCACAGCGTTAAAAATACCAATTACAGTGGAATGGATAGAAGCTAAAGTATTTTCTGAATGGAGTTCTCTTAAGGAAGTAAAGTTTCTGGCTAAAGGAATTGGAAATTCTGCTGAAAAGGAAATATCAGAAGAAAAAATGTATTTTTATCATATTGGTGATGAGGCATTTTCTTATTGTGAAAGTCTTGTCGATATACCGATAAAAGAAACAATATTTTCAGAAGAGGATGAAAACATAGGACAAGGAATTTATAAAAATTGTAAGGGACTTAGGAAGGCCAGTATCACAAGTACAGGAGAAAAAGCATATATTCCCCCAAGCACCTTTGAAAAATGTAATTTGGAGGAAGGAATTGAGGTTTCTGATTATATTAAGGAATTAACCATTGGAGACTATGGGTTTCGGGGGTGCAAGATTAAGAATCTGGAGATTTCTTGTGACTGCTTTCTGGGAATGGAAGTATTTGCTGAAAATAAAGAATTGCAATGTGCAGAGTTTAAGGGGAATGTACAAAGCAAAGGAGAGAGAGTATTCAGGAATTCATTCTATACAAATAGCAACACAGAACTTGTTTTTTCGGGAGAAAATATTCAATTAGGAAGATACACTTTGGAAGAAGCAGGAGTAAATACTCTAGCGTTTTTAAATCCTGACGGAACAGCTTCTTTGGGATATCGTTGTATTTTTAATGCACCTATAGAAAATATAAAATTTAAAAATAAAAATGTAACTATCAAAGAAGGCGGAATTGAGAGTATAAATGAAAAATTATCCAAGATAATTTTTGAAAATTCAGATACCACCTATTTAAGTGATGGAGCTTTTT
The DNA here is from genome assembly GCA_947177415.1 of uncultured Clostridiaceae bacterium. GTDB lineage: Bacteria > Bacillota > Clostridia > Lachnospirales > Lachnospiraceae > CAG-411. The sequence goes on along the minus strand of CAMWUK010000074.1, from coordinate 21,437 downwards.
ATTCCTTTTTATCCTGTTGTGAAAGAAAACCATGTTCACGTATAAAGGAAATTGAATTTCAATGCAGGCGAGTTGTTTATGAAAATTTATCAGTGCTTTTAACAGATAGAATGGATGGAGCCTCAGTTTTTGAAGATAGACGAATTGTTTATGGAAAGAAGGTAGAACAGGTCAGTGGAACGCAAGGAAGTTTTTTATCTAGATTCTTGGCCATTTATATAGAAAACCCTATAACTGTACATGAAGCTGCCTTTACTGGTTTAATTCCGAGAGTATATGGATATTCAAAGCATAAAGACATAAGTCCGGATTTTGCAATGATACAAAAGAACGGGTTGAGTCTTACTTATGATGATTCTAAAATTATCAATACCGAAGGGATAAATCTTGATAAATTACATGTTTATACTGAATTAAAAACGGGAAAGAATATAGAAATACCAACAGGAAGAATAATTGGAGAAGGAGAAATACCAAAACCAGAAGCAGAAGAGGGATACCTATTGCAATATGGTGAAAACCTTTCTGATTATGAAGGTATTATGCCTATTAAAATATACTATCAAGACACATCAGATGAATTAGAAATATCAGTTGTGCCAAAGAAAGAAGATAAGATTCAGGTAGAATGGTCTAAGGACTATGGAAACAACTTAACAGAAGGACAAACTATAGATTTGGAACAGTTGGTAGAGAAGGTTAAAGTATATTATAATGATGGAAGCTGTCAGGAAAAAGATGCTAAAGTATTAGAATTAATAAGCGGGAAAGCAGCTAAAGGAGAAAATACCATTATAGTTGGTCTTAAAGGTAATATGGAGATCAGAGATTCTTTCCAATATGAAGGAAAGGAAAATCAAATTGAGAGCGTGGCAGCCTCTTACAGTGAAAAGGAAGTGTATCTTGGAGACAAGATAGAATTAGATAAAATTCGTTTAAAGGCAATATATGCTTTAGAGGATGAAAATAAAAATACAGATCTTACTTGTAAAAAGATTTCCAAAACCACCTTTGATTTAGAAGGAAAGAATATAATAAGGGTGTATTATACAGATGATATGTATAGTGATATGGAAGTACAGGTAAAAGTGGCAAAGCCTGTTAAAGTAGAGGCTGTGTATAAAGAAGACTATCCATGCTATGGAGTTGATGAAGAGATAAAGCAAGAAGCAGTAGAAGTTTTTGTGACTTTAGAAAATCAAAAGGTATTAAACAATGCACAGTTAGAAAAACCATATACAATAAATATTGTATCCTATTCAGATGATGCCATAATTGCAACAGTAACTTATGATGGTGTGAAATCAGACAAGTTCAAGATTCCATTGGTAGAAAATAAATTAATTTCTATTAGTCCTATCCTTAATAAGAATAGCATTTTAGAAGGGAGTCTGGTTGGAAGGGAACTAATTTCCTTTTTAAGATTAACTTACGAAAATGGAACTTCTGAATTAGTGAGTTTAGATGATTTAGTTCAAACCCAACTACAGGTTTCTGAAGGATATTTAGCCGTTGCCGGACAATGGAATACCATTACCATTACTTATATGGGAATAAAATGTAAGGTCGATGTGTGGGGAGAAGAGGATGATGTAATTGCTCTTAATATACAATATTTAGGACAAGACATTGAAATAGGAAAGTCCATTTGCCTTGAGGACTGCAAAGTGTATTTGGTAAAAAGAAGCGGACAAAAAGTTTTGATAACAGAAGGAATTTCTATTATTAATCCAGTTATTTCTGCAGTTGGAGAGAATATGATTTATTTTTGTTATGGTGCATTTCAAGGTAATGTTAAAGTAAATGGTATAAAAAATAGTGTAGTTTCAGGAAATTCCCGAACTCTTTTCTCTGTAAAATCAAATAATGATAAGATTAAAACAAACAAAGAAATAGTATATAGTGTACAAACGAACAAAGCTGTGAAAATTACTTTACAAACACAAAATATTAGTAATATGCAATACCAATTTGTCATAAAGGGAAAAAATGTTCATGCAAAAAAATGGGAAAATGTTAAAAAAAATTCTATTACAATAAAGAATACAAAGGAAAAGTATGGTATACTATACATGCGTTATACCTTACCAGATGGCAATATAAAAACAGTGCATACTACAGGTTTTTGTATTGATACCGTTTTACCAAAGACAAATATCAAAAAGAATCAAAGTTACCCAAAAGGCAAGAAAATAGTATTTTCTGATAATTGTGGTGTGAAATGGGCAAAGTTAGATGGAAAGAAGATTAAACCCAATACAAAAGTAAAGAAGGCAGGAAAGCATACTCTTGTTATTATGGATAAAGCAGATAATAAAATAAAGGTTCCTTTTCTTATCCGGTAAAGTATGACGTAAAAAAGCAATATCCTTTAGGTATACAAAATGCTGCAAAGGGAATGTGATATACAGAATATAGAAAATAGGAGGAGAGGGTATGTCTCTTGAAGTAAACCACTTGATAAAAAAATATGGACAAAAAATAGTCGTAAATGATTTAAGTTTTTCCATGAAAGAACCGGGTGTGTATGCACTACTGGGAACTAACGGAGCAGGGAAAACTACTACCATCCGTATGATCCTTGGAATGCTTGCAAAAGATAGTGGAGAAGTATTATGGAAAGGCAAAGAGCTTTCGTCCATAGAAAGTAATGTAGGGTATCTGGCAGAGGAGAGAGGATTGTATCCAAAAGTGACACTAATGGATCAGCTTTTATATTTTGCCAAGCTAAAAGAGATTCCAAAGAATATGGCAAAAGAAAGGATAAAATATCTGGCAGAACGTCTTGAGGTTGAAGAATATTTATACCCAAAGAAAAAAAGGAAAACTGCTCCATTTAAAGCAGATCAGCTTTCTAAAGGAAACCAGCAGAAAATTCAGTTTATGGCAGCATTGTTATCTGATCCAGAACTTTTGATTCTGGATGAGCCACTCAGTGGTCTGGATCCGGTTAATACAGATTTGTTTAAGAGTATTATTAAAGAACAAATAGAAAAGGGAAAATATTTGATTATGTCCAGTCATCAAATGGCAACCATTGAAGAATTTTGTAGTGATATTACTATATTAAATAAGGGAAATGCTGTTTTACAGGGAAATTTAAGGGAGATTAAGAAATCATACGGAAGAGTGAATTTATATTTAAAGTGTGATGAAAATGTGGACGCAGAAATACAAAAGTTTTCTCTGCCTGTTTTAAATCAGACACCAGAAGAATATCATATTCAGGTAAATGGACAAGCCCAAGCTACGGAATTTTTAAATTATCTGCTTACCCAAAACAAATCCATTGTAAAATATGAGCTTCGAGAGCCTTCCCTTCATGAGATATTCATCGAGAAAGTAGGTGACACCCATGAAGAAACCTAATATCAAAAATTGGAAGGAAATTATCTCAGTAAGTTCTTTTACCATAAAACAACAAACGAAAACCATGAGTTTTCAACTAACATTTGGAATTCTTCTGTGCATTGCCTTGTTAGGACCATTTGTGGCAGCATATCTGCAAGATGATAAGGACAGTGAAAAACCACAGACTACAACCATAGAAAACTTATATGTGGCAGAAGATTTAGAGAGTGGATTGGATATTGCCTACAATGAGTTATCCAAAATTCCCTTTTATAAGAATTTGAAGATTACCAGAGTGGAAATGGAACAAGAAAACCAGATTGAAAAGATAAAAGAGGAGTTGGAGCAGGAAAAAAAGAATGATATATTAATAGAAATTTGCGAGGAAGAGCAATTTTACATAAAGGTATACAAACCAAGGAATAGTAAACTTTGGAAAGGAGAAGGAGAAGCTCTGCTGGAAGAAATAGAAACTCTCTTAGAAGTGGCATTAGAGAAGAAAACAAATCTTACCAAAGAGCAGAAAAGAATTTTGAATGTTACCATAGATACAGATGTTCAGACACTTTCACCAGATGGCAGCAGGGAAGATTTAGAGGAACACAATGGTATTGCTTATGAAGAATATATGTATATTTATGGATTTGTTTTTGTCCTCCTTATGATTGGTGTATATGCAGGAAGTGTAATTTCATCCACTGTAGTAAGTGAAAAAAATGGAAAAGTATTAGAATATCTTCTTACTGCTCTTTCTCCCATCAGTTTACTGTTTGGGAAAATTATAGGTGTATTTTTGCTGGTAATAGGAGAACTTCTTTGTCTTGGATGTGTTGCAATGATTTCAGATTATCTGGCAGCTTTTATGCAGGGAATGGAAAAGAGTGTATTATCAGGGTTGCTTCCAGATGCTATATTGCAAAGACTTACTTTTTCAAATGTGATACTTGCTTTGTTATTTGTCATTCTTAATTTGTCACTTTTTGGATTTTTGGCAGCTTATGCAGGAACAAAAGCGAGCAGGGTAGAAGAATTAAAAGATACTCTAATTATATTTTCTATAGGAGAGTTGCTTGGTGGGTATCTGGCAATGTTTTCTGCTATTTATATGATGGAGGAAACTACGAATGGATTTTTGTATTTTGTATATATGTTTCCGTTGTCTTCCTCATTCTTGCTTCCAGGAGCAATTTTTACAGGAAAAATTGATTGGAGGATTATCATTAGTGCAATTATACTCTTGCTAATTTGTATTTGGGTTCTAATTGCCATTACTGTGAAAAGCTATCAGGAGCATTTGTTTGTTTCAGGTGTGAAGAGAAAAAAGAAAAGAGGTGTGAAAAATTGAAGAGTGTAAAAAGAAACCAAGGAAAGCTCCATACGTTATTTTCTCAGTTTTTCCATGTCTTTTCCTTTACGGTTATGCAGACAATAAAAGGGAAAAAATATCTAAAACTAACAATAGGAATTATGTTCTTGCTTCTTGCAGTTACTTTTTCTGGAAGTATTATTTTTGTATATAGCCAGCATGAGAATAAAGAGGAAAAGAACACTTCTATAGAGAAAGTATGGATTTTAGAGGGAACTTTGGAAAAGGATTTTTTGAAATCAGAGGAAAATATAGCTAAAACATACCAAGATATCAGAGTAAAAACTGTATCAAATATGGAAGAAATATCCTCAGAACAAATAGGAGAAAATGGCATTCTTATTCAAGTGGAAGAAAAAGAGGAATCCTATTACATACAAGGAGTTATAGCCAAAGAAAGTAAAATTTCCAAAGAAGATGCGGAAGATTTTTTAGATGTGGTAAAAGAGAGCTTTTACAATAAACTAGTAAAAGAAAGTGGCATAAGTCAGATAAATCTGGAACTTTTGAAAAAAGATAAAGTAGGAAATGTTTACGAAATTGGAGACAGTGAGTTTGGCATGAAATGGATTATAACAGTTGGTGTTGTAATGTTTGTAGAAGTTATTATCTATTTATTAATAGCAATGTATGGTCAGTCCATTATGATGGAAGTTTCCAGTGAAAAGACATCTAAGTTAATGGAAACTATGTTGGTAGATGTATATCCAGAAGCTTTAGTATCTGGAAAGATTCTTGGAATTGCTTTTCTTGGGATTTTACAGGTATTACTTTGGATTGGTGGGTTGATTTATGGATTCGTAACTGGTGTCCTTCTTGGAAGTGTGTTATTCCCAGAAGAAAGCAGCAGTTACGGAATGATAATGGAAACAACAAGGAGTTATGGGATTGATATCAATCTTACTTCAGGACTTCTTATGGCGATACTGGTTATTGGTCTTGGAATTTTGGTTTATTGTTTTCTGTCAGGAATACCAGGAAGCCTGATAGCAAAACCAGAGCATGCAGGTAATGTCCAGCAATTGATTCAGATGCCTCTTATGGTTTGTTATGTGGCGGTTTATTATGCCATATTTGCAGAAGAAAAGGAATTGCTTGGCTTTTTTCGATACTTTCCATTTACGGCACCTTTTGTGCTTCCGGGAGAATTATTAGTAGGCACCAGTAGTGTAGGTACTGGATGGATAGTTTCAGGAATATTGCTTGTCATAGTTGTATTTCTAGGAATTTTGTCAGGAAAGATTTATAAATATAAGGCATTAAATAATGGAAAGTGAGATTAGTAAACAAGGCATTTTATCTAACGATTTGAAAGTGAATTTGTTGATACAATATAACTTTAAAACACAAGTCGGTTCTGGCGTTTATGATATTTATTCACCAAAAATTCCATCAGTTGAGGAAATTTAAACAGCAATGAATAAAATGCTTGAAAAATATAGTTGTTGTAGCAAAAATATTAAGAAACGAAATCAATTAAAAAATGAGAATGTGTAATCCTTTCAAATCCTGGTGGGTTTGGAGGGATTTTTCTTTATTAGTATGGCAAAGTATATAAGGCAGGTTTATAGTTTCTGATCTTTGTCAGAGGGAATATATTGAACGATATCTTCTATCTGACAATTCAAAATCCTGCAAAGGTCATTTAGTGTTTTTGTAGATACGTCTTTGTTGTGTTTCAAACGATGGAGAGTACTATTTGATAAATGATGTTTATTTGTTAGAGAATACCAACTATCCCTGGATTTTTCTAATGTTTCCCAAAATGGAGAATAATCAATCATATTAGTTCAATCCTTTCCAATTTTGTGCCAATTACTTTTATTTTTAGAATAAAATATATTCTTATACTTGAATATCTTCGTAAAAACGAATATGCTTGGAGGGAAGGTAGAAAGAATATAGAAGCTGCTTTTTTATAAACTACTGGTAATTAAGGAAAAACTTCTATATAATATAGAAGGGAATACAAGATTAAATGAACAAGGAGGCAGGACTATGGCAAGAAAATGCAGTGCCTTAAGAGCAGAACAAATTAGTGGAGGTTTTGCACAGGCAAAGAAAAAACTTGTGTTACAATTCCAAGGAAAAGATTATTTGGAAGAAGATATACTAGAGAAGGTAAAAGAAGAACTCTTAAGCCGTGGCATACAAGAAGAAGACATGGAAAAGATTGATATATATGTGAAACCAGAGGAAAAACAGATTTATTATGTTGTGAACCAAAATATTACAGGAAGCATGAAATTATAGAATACATAGTAACAGTGAGGGTATCTGAACTGTTACAAAACTCCCATGCCTCGCACAATTAAGCATCACCATAAATATATTTCGTATGGGAGTTTCGTAAACGATGATGTACACAAGTGCAAAAGCAGCACTTGGCACTTATACGAACCTTGCAGCAAAGTGCAAGGTTCTACCTAAAGATAGTGAATATATAGAATACTATAGAACCAGGAGGAACGAAAGATATGGCAATTACATTTGTAATAGCGAACCAAAAAGGTGGAATTGGAAAAACAACTACAGCTACTACCTTAGCGGGAATATTGGGAAAGAAAAAGAAAACATTGCTCATTGATGCAGATCCACAAGGAAATAGTACCCATACTTATGAGGCAGTCATTGAAGATACTGCTACTTTATATGATGTTATGGTAGATTCTGACAAATTGCCATTAGCAGAGGCAATTCAACACATGCCAAATGGAGATATTGTTGCATCAGATCCTCTTCTTACCAAAGCAGAGAAAATGTTAGATGGCGATATTGAAGGGTTGTACCGTTTAAAGGATGCCATAGATGGATTAGAAGGGTATGATTATGTGGTGATTGATACAGCACCCTCTATGAATGTGATTTTGTATAATTGTCTAATTGCAGCAGATAAAGTGGTAATTCCAGTAACAGCCGACCAATATGCATTACAGGGATTATTACAGCTTCATGATACTATAAAAGCAGTACAAAGAAGACAAAATCCGCAGATATCCATTGCAGGACTTTTGTTAATTAAGTTTTCCGGCAGGTCAAAATTGGAAAAGGAAATGCAGGAATACTTAGAAGATTTGGCAGAGCAGATGGAAACAAAAATGTTTGATACGGTTATCCGTGAGTGTGTAAAGACGAAAGAAGCACAGGCAAAGAAAAAAATGCTTTTAGATTATGCACCAAAATGTACAACTTCCAAAGATTATGAAATGTTTACAAAAGAATTATTGAAAAGAAAGTAGTAACACCAAAGGTGGCATGTAAGTTTATTTTGAGTAACTGTTCATGGTTCTGAACGGTTACTATTTTGAAAAGAAAGAAGGACAAAGCATGATTTCAGAGAAAATGATGGAACTTGGAAAAACACGATCTGTAATTCGGGAAATATTTGAATATGGAAATAAAAGAAAGCAGGAGATAGGAGCGGATAAGGTATTCGATTTTAGTCTGGGAAATCCCAGTGTTCCGGCTCCAGATAGTGTAAATCAGGCAATTTGTGAGATTTTAAAGGAAGAACCGTCTACTGTACTTCATGGATATACCTCTGCCCAGGGAGATTTTGAAGTAAGAAAGACCATTGCAGAGTATATCAATAAAACTCAAAGCACAAATGTGTCAGCAGATGATATTTACATGACAGTAGGAGCAGCGGCTTCTTTGACTATAAGTCTTCATGCTATTACTGTTTCCGGAGATGAAATTATTACATTTACACCATTCTTTCCAGAATACCAGGTATTTGTGGAAAAAGCAGGAGCATCTCTTGTGACAGTAGCTTCCAGAGCAGAAGATTTTCAAGTTGAGGTGGAAGCATTTAAAAAGGCGATTACACCAAAAACCAAAGCTGTTATTTTAAATTCGCCGAATAATCCTTCAGGAGTAGTGCTTCGTGAGGAAACGATTGTAAATATTTGTAAGGTGATGAAAGAAAAACAGGAGGAGTATGGACATGAAATTTTTTTGATTTCTGATGAACCATACCGGGAGTTGGTATATGATGATGTGAAAGTTCCTTATTTGCTTCATTATTATGAGAATACACTAGTATGTTATTCTTTTAGTAAGTCACTTTCACTTCCGGGAGAACGAATCGGATATATTCTGGTATCCAATCAAATGGAGCAGGCAAAAGATGTGTATGCCGCAGTTTGTGGGGCAGGAAGAGCATTAGGATATGTGTGTGCACCAAGTTTATTTCAACGGGTTGTTGCAAGATGTATTGGGCAGACTGGAGATATTTCTGTATATAAGAAGAACAGAGATATACTTTTAGCCGGACTAACAGAATGTGGGTACTTTTGTGCAAAACCAGATGGTGCTTTTTATCTATTTGTAAAGGCTTTAGAAGAAGATGCCAATGCTTTTTGTGAAAAAGCAAAGAAATATGAATTGTTATTAGTGCCAGGAGATGATTTTGGATGTAAGGGATATGTCCGTGTTTCTTATTGTGTATCAACAGAACAAATTGAAAATGCTCTTCCAGCCTTCAAAAAATTGGCAGAGGAATATTGTAAAAATAAATAAAAAGTGATATAATATACATAAGATTATAGGTAAACTTGAGATTTTTTTGTTACTGTTCACTCACAAGCTTGACACTTGCTGTCAAGCTATGTGCCAAGAACATAGAACAGCCAAGGTAACAGTTCAGGTAGTTCTTGCACACTCTGCTGTGCAAGAACGTAAAAAAGACTAAAACAGGATTGGAATTGGGCAATTTATAATGCGGAGCTTGCCCAATTCCGTTACAGTTTGCACCGTAGGTGTGAACTGTAATATTTTTTGTGCAATGTACAGATAAGTAGTCCGATAGGAAAAGAGGTGGTTTGCATGAACATTATGGTTGGGGATAACCGCTTAGAAAATGTTGCAGTTCGCCTAAGCGATGTGAAAGTGAGAGAAGCACACGTTGCAGAGAACCAGCAGGCACAAGAGATATTAGATGAGCAAGCAAAGAAAGTGGCAAGCGATGGAGTTGTTTTGGAACTTAACCAATCTGGACAAAGTATATCCAATGCAAAACAAGCAGAAGCTTTGGAGAAAGTGCGGGATAACACAAGAGAGCAAGCTGAAGAAAAGGCATATTATTTTGCTTTAGAGAATGAAGAAAGAACAGTGGCAGATACACAACGTGTACTGGAAAATATCAATATTTAAGTAATGATGGCTATATAATTGCAATACGGTATCAAAAATTCATTTTTGATACCGTATTATTTTAAGAAAATATGTAACTATTTAGGTAGAAACACGCATTTACTACGTGTTTCGTAAGAAAATTTAAATTTTACAGTGTTTAAGCCTCTTCGCCGAAGGTGAATTATTATGAACCTAAACGTAACTGTTCATGGTTCCGAACTGTTACGAATTTTGTTAGGATAAATTTAAATCTTGAATTTCTATACAGGATAACAATTCGTCGGTTGTTTCTTTTATGTTCACCACACGGCTGGCATGATTTGCAACAGCTTGTTCAAAGAAATTCCGCACCTCTCTGGCATTTGCAAAGTTTTCTGGTTTATTCGTAATCCACTCTTGAAAGATGTCTTTCGCATGCTCTAATGCTTCTTTAGAAAAATGGTATTGCTGCTGTTCACATAAAGCTTTTAAAATATCCAGTAATTCTTCTGCTGTGTAGTCTGCAAAACGTATGAATTTTGGGAACCGGGATTTTAGTCCTGGGTTAGAAGCTAAAAAATTCTCCATAGGTTCAGGATAACCAGCAACAATAACCATAAAATCATCTCTGGAATCTTCCATTGCTTTTAGTAAAGTATCAACCGCTTCCTGACCAAAATCATTTTCTCCTTTGTTTGTAGTTAAGGTGTAAGCCTCATCAATAAACAGAATACCTCCCATTGCCTGATCAATCACTTCTTGGGTTTTTGTGGCAGTCTGCCCTATATAGCCACTTACCAAATTAGAGCGGTCTACTTCCACAAGTTGCCCAGAGGATAGTACACCAAGACTTTGGTAAATTTTTCCAAGCATTCGGGCAACAGTAGTTTTACCAGTACCAGGATTACCAGAAAAAACAAGATGTTTAGAAGAAGCACCATTTTTTAATCCTCTGTCTGCACGAAGCTTCTGGACACGAAGAAGATTTACCATACGGTTTACTTCTTCTTTTACTTCAGCAAGACCAATAAGTCCATTCAAATCTTCCAGGATTTTTTCTACATTTTCAGCATTATCCATGTCTACTTTGGAAACGGTATAAGGTGAGGCTGTTCCAAAAAGTTTGTCTCTGGAAGTACGGAATAAACCATATTCTTTCAAAAAATCTTCTAAAGTTTTCATAAACATAGTGTAGGAGGCAATGGAAGCAGCATCTGCTTGTTCTTTCTGGTGGCAGGATAGGATTGCCTGTCCAAACAATTTGTAAGTATCTGTAAGAATCTGTGCCTTTTGATGATGAAACGGATCATTAGAAACGGATTTTTTGGCATCAGCTACAACAAAATGTTTTAGTGTTGTGGGAACCGCTTTTGCAAAACTTTCCGTAATTCCTTCATTTTTTTTAAATTGTTTCATAGCAGAGGCACTCATTTGAAAACCAAGAGAATCTTTGATACAGTTCAATTCGTCATCATCAATTCCGTTGGTAGTATCTGCTAAAAAAACAGCAAATTTCAAAAATTCTACCCGCAGCATATCTTTCAAAGAAAGATTCGCTATAATTCCGGTGTTTGTCTTTTCTACTAACTCGCAGCATTGATAACAGTTTGCAAGCATTTGTTCGAGATTTTGTTCTTTCATGTGTTAAAATTATCCTTTCTGGTTTTAAATCCAGCCGCCATCAAGTCCAATTACCTGACCTGTCAAATATTGGTTTTTATGAGTAAGAGCATATACAAAATCAGCTACCTCTTCAGCCGTTCCAAGACGGCCAGCAGGGATATCTTCTACCAAATCTACCAATTCTTCATCTGTAAGAAAATGATTCATTTCTGTATCAATTGCACCACATGCAATAGCATTTACCTGTATGTTGCTAGGAGCCAGTTCTTTGGCAAGGGCTTTTGTAAATGCATTAATACCACCTTTTGTAGTAGAATAGGCAACCTCACAAGAAGCTCCTACATTACCCCATACAGAAGAAATATTGATAATCTTTCCGCTTTGCTGGTGAACCATACCAGGAACTGCCAGTTTACAGCAATTAAATACAGATGTCAGGTTATTGTTAATAATAGTGTTCCAAGCTTCTGGAGTTACATCTGTAAGAAGTCCTACATGAGATATGCCTGCATTATTTACAAGAATATCTAATTTACCATACATTTTTTTTATTTCGTCGAATAATTGGCAGGTGGTTGCATAGTCACCCATATCTCCGGTAAATGCCAGACAAGAAACTTGATATCCTTCGATTTCCTTCTTTACATTATCAAGAAGTTCTTTGTTATTTTTACAATTAATTACCACATTGTATCCTTTTTTTGCATATTTAATAGCAATGGCTTTTCCAATACCTCTGGAAGAACCTGTGATTAAAATTGTTTTTTTGTTCATAAATAGATCCCCTTTCTGGCTTTTATTATTATCATTATATATAGTATACCACAACTGAAAAAAGAAAGCGAGTAACAGTTCACACCTATGGTGCAAACAGTAACGGAATCCAGCCTATTATAATTCGCCTATGGCGAAAGGCTGGATTCTTGGTTGTTCTACGTTTTTGGCACATAGCTTGACAGCAAGTGTCAAGCTTGTGAATGAACAGTAACCAAGTGACTACTGAATAATGAAAAAAATTAGAATAAACATAGGAAAACGAAAAGAATTGTGGTAAAATAAAAAAGCATGGGTATTTTTAACAGTACAGCTTTGAGTAAAATACTTAAAACAAGAAAAAATAATAGGAGTAGTGATTTATGGAAGAGAATAACAAGAAAACAAGCCGTTTTCAAAAGGCGGAGCAGGTGGAGGCAAAAACCACAGGCCGGTTTAGTGGTAACTCAAATACAAGCTCTAAGAAAAAAGGAAACTATCAAAGTGGATATGCAGGGAATGGGAAAGAAAATTATTTCCTTTTTGTAGTAGGATTTGTTGTTTTAATTTTGCCTTTGATTGTACGAGGAATTAAATATGATCCAAAACTTGCCCAGTTTGACTGGTTTGGGGCAATATCGGAATTTTTGGATGTCTTTTTGCTGTGGAAACAGTGGATTTTTGTTGGTATTGTTTTTATTATGATACTTTGTTTTGCAGGAACATTCTTTAATGCCAAAAGAAAATTTTGTTTTGAACCAATTTTTATACCGCTATTTATATATGGTGGATTAAGTTTATTATCTACTGTTTTGTCAAAATATTCCAGTTATGGCTGGAACGGTATTTATGAACAATTTGAAAATGTTTTTTGTTTGATAGGCTATGTCTTGCTGGTATATTTTGTATATTTGTACATTAATAGTGAGAAGGATATTCATACATTAATCAATGTTTTGGCAGTGGGAGCCTTAATTATTGGTTTGATTGGAACATTCCAGGGGTTAAAACTGGATTTGTTCCGTTCAGATTTTGGAAGAAATTTAATGGCATCGAAAGATCTGGCTGCTAAAAGTATTGATTTTAACTTTCCTTTAGGACGTGCTTATATTACACTTTATAATCCAAACTATGTAGGTGTTTACAGTACATTGGTGGTTCCGCTGTTTGCAGCATTATTGTTTCTTTCGCCTGCAAACAGAATCTGCAAAAGCAGAGAAGGATTTCTTGCAAATCTTCAGAATGATTTAAAGAAATTGGAAACACAAAAAAAGAAAAGTATTGAATATTATTTCAAAAAATGTGTATTTTTATTAGGAGTGAATCCACAAAAGATTTTATATGCAGCAGTTGTAGTGACGATGCTGATTAGTATGTTTGCCGCACAGTTTAAAGCAGGTATTGTCTCTTTGGCATTTGTAGGGCTGGTTGTACTTGTATTGTTTAGAAAGTCAGTACTTAAGAAATGGTTTATTACACTTCCTGTAGTGGTTGGTGCAATAGTGATGTTTTTGATTGTGGATACAGTCAATGAACATAATTATTCCACTAGTATTGCCAATGCATTCCGTATTGAGAAATCAGAAGAAAAAACATTGGCTTCAATAGACACAACGAAAGAAAATATTGAAATTGTATATAATAAACAAAGATACTTTGTGACAGTAGATGCCCCACTGGATGAGGCTGGAAATATTGTATATAATAATCTTGCGATCATAAAAGAAGATGGAAGTGCATTAGAAGTGAATTTGGCTGAGGATCATTCTTGTTGGCTGGTAAATGATGAAGGGTTACAGAACATTACCTTCTCTGTTGTGTCAACAGCCATATTAGATAAGGATGCAAACCAAACACCAGTAAATGCATTATCTGCGAATATAGATGGAAAGTCCTGGTATTTCATAAAACGGGATGATGGCTACAAATATCTTAATAATTATGGAAGAGAATCTGTTATAGAAACTGCAGATACTGCCATTTTTGATGGATATGAGAACTTTGCAAGTAAGCGTGGATTTATCTGGGCAAGAACAATACCACTATTAAAGAAATATTTGATTTTAGGTTCGGGTGCAGATACATTTTCTATTGTATTTCCACAACGTGATTATGTAAATGCATATAACAATGGATATGAGAACCAGCTTATTTCAAAACCTCACTGCTGGTACTTACAGGTTGGGGTGCAGACTGGTGTAGTATCTTTGTTGGCGGTTTTAGTATTTTATGGAATGTATTTTATACAAAGTCTTCGTTTGTATAGTAAACAAAGATTTGATAGTTATGCATCACAAGTTGGTGTAGGTGTATTTGTTGGAAGTATTGGATATATGATTGCTGGTTTGACCAACGATTCCAGTATCACAGTGGCACCTGTATTCTGGGTTATTATGGGAATCGGAGTTACTGTGAATGCTATAGTAAAGAGGGACGAGAAAGCATAAAAGATTCAAGAAAGATAAGGTTGGGTAGCAGATGAATACGTCGATGGAAAATAACTTTTTGTTTCAAATTATGGATATATGGAAAAATAAGGAACAAGATAAAACGCAGCTTGTTATGGAAAGGATGGGGGAACAATTCTCCTGTCGCTCCATTGCGTTCTTTGACTATCAGGTATATCGGAGGGGATATCAAAAGATATATGAGTGGTATGGAAAAGATTATGAGGATGAATGTTTTAAAAAGAGATTGAAATGTGAATTGCATATACAAGAAAAAAAAGAACCAAAAGGAAATTTTTTGGTTGATATGACAGAAAAAAAGGAGCAGATTCTCTCAAATCCTAATATACAAGGATACATCTATTGTTATCTAATGAATCAGAGAGGAAAACGGATTGGAGGAGTTTTTGTAGTATGTACAAAGGAACTGGAAGATGAGAACTGGAAATTATTGGAATTGTTTTTGTACATGGCTATGGAAGGATACGTTGCAGATAAACATATTGCAGATTTGCAGACACAAAACAGTTATTTGCAAACGCTATACAGCAAGATACAGACTGGTCTGATACAATGTGTCTTAGTAGAAAATACACTTCGTATGATTCGTGCAAATGATGCGGTGTTTCAGATATATGGATGCTCCAGAGAAGAATATGTGGAAGTCTATGGATATAGTATGGAGCGTTTTATATATGTGGAAGATTGGCCGGTTGTATTAGAACATTTGAAAGCCTTACTTGCTGGTGAAGATATATGTGAATACGAACATCGGTATATTAATTATTTTGGACAGATGCGTTGGCTTCACGTCAGTGCACTTCGTATTATAAACCAAGATCAAAAAGAAGTGCTGCAAATGATTATTTCGGATATTACCCGTGCAAAGCAGCTAGAGAATGAACTAGAGCATGAAAAAGAACGCTATCGTATCGCTTTGGATAGTTCATCAGATGTGATTTTTGAGTATGATTTGTTAAATGATTCCTATATTTCCTATGGTTCTTTTGGGAAATATGCACATCCAAAGACAACACCAATTCTTACCAAAGGATTTTTAAACCGGTTACAAAAAGGGGAAATATGTCATAGAGAATTTCTCGAACGTTATATGGCATTTATTACAGGAGAAAATACAGAGCCAATCGAGGTCCGGGAAAGGTATGAGGAAGAGGGGAAAGTAGAGTATATCTGGGTTGCAATGGAAGGAACTCCAATTTATGATAATGGAATTTTAGTAAAAATTATAGGTAAAAAAACAAATATTAATGAAAAGAAAGAAAAAGAAAAGGCAGCTTTAGATGTAGTGCAGCGTGATCGTCTTACACAATTATATACTAGAAATGTAGGAGAAAAACTGATTCGTCAATACTTGTTGGAAAAAAGTGATGATGAGGATGGGACTTTGATCTTGCTGGATCTGGACAATTTCCAAAAGATTAATGATACCTATGGATATATGTTTGGAGATGCTATTTTAGAGGAAGTAGCAGAAGTGATTAAAGCAGCTACCAGACAACATGATATTGCTGTCCGCTATGGCGGAGATGAATTTTTGATTGTTATGAAAAACACAGAGGAAGGAAAAACAACCACATACGGAAAACGTATTCATGAAAAAATTGCCAATTTATATGTAGGGGAAAAGGAAAATATTACCATTTCCTGTAGTGTGGGTATGGTTTCCACAAAAATGGCAAAGGATTATCTTACTTTGTTCCAATATGCAGATGGTATGCTTGCCTATGTGAAAACCCATGGGAAAAATGATGTACTGTGTTATTCTCCAGCAAGCAAGGTGGTTCTGGAGATGCAGGGAGAACCCTATATAGAAGGAAATACAGATACAGAAATTGATGAAATGTCTTCCGAGAAAGGAAATGAGGATATTGTTTCTTTTGCGTTTTCTATATTAGAGCAGACAAAGGATATGCGGAGTGCAATTAATCTTTTACTTGGAAAAGTAGGAAGAAAATTAAAGTTAAATAAAATCAGTATTATTGAATCGGATGCTAATTTTCTAAGTAATATCATTACATTTGAGTGGGTTGCAAAAAAAGAATTTCACGATTCTATTTGCAAGTATGAAATATCTGAGGATGAGAGGGAACTGTGGATTAGCCGTTTTGATTTGGAAGGTCTCTTTGTTATGAAAGATGAATGGAGAGCTGACTTTACGGATGCTGTGAAATTGGAAGGAAATGCACCAAGAGTGCGTAACCAGCTGTATAGTGCAATTTATGAGGAGGGAGAATTTAAAGGAGCTGTTGTCTTTGAGCATTCTGATGATAAGTATAAATGGCCCAAAGATATCCGGACCAAGCTAAAGGAGATTTCTAAAATAATCTCTACCCACATTACAAAGGCAAATGCAGATATTGCCAGTAAGGCGAAAACGGAGTTTTTATCTCGTATGTCCCATGAGATCCGAACGCCAATGAATGCAATTATGGGCATGACAACCATTGCACAAAGTGTTATTGGAGATAATAAAAAAGTAGCAGAATGTCTGGGGAAAATTAGCACATCTACAAAATATTTGGTGTCGCTAATAAATGATATTCTGGACATGTCGAGAATTGAAAGTGGAAGTATGAATGTTTGTTTTGAGCCTTTTGATTTAGATGCATTGGTAGATGAAATAGTGGTACTTATGTCTGCACAGGCAGAAAATAAATCTATCACACTAGAAGTAAAAAGGGCATATCAGGATAAACTGCTAATAGGCGATGAACTTCGTTTAAACCAGGTGTTGATTAATATTGTAGGAAATGCATTAAAATTTACCCCAGAGCATGGAACCATTACGATTTCTGTAGAGCAGGTAATGCAGGAGGAAGGAATGGCGACCATTCGTTTTAGTGTAGAGGATACAGGAATTGGTATCAATGAGAATAACCTGACTCGTATTTTTAATGCTTTTGAACAAGCGGAAAATAATACTGCCAGAAGATTTGGCGGTACAGGGCTTGGTCTTGCCATTAGCAGTAATTTGGTAAAATTAATGGGAGGAAAGTTAAATGTCCGCAGTGAAGAAGGTAAGGGGTCTGAGTTTTTCTTTTCTGTTGTATTTGATGTGGCTAAGGATACACCAGTATACAATGTGGTTGAAAAGAAAGAGAAGGAGGCTTATTCTTTAGAAGGCAATCGTTTACTTGTTGTAGAAGACAATCCAATCAATGCAGAAATTGCACAGACGGTTCTTGAAATGGCAGGTGTCGAGGTGGAACTTGCAGATAATGGAGAAGAGGCAATACAAATGTTTGAAGATAGAGGGCAGGGATACTATGATGCGATTCTTATGGACATCCGTATGCCTGTTATGGACGGACTGGAGGCAACAAAAAGAATCCGTACGTTAGGAAGGGCAGATTCACGGAGTATTCCAATTATTGCTATGACAGCAAATGCTTTTGATGAGGATATGAAGAAGTCGATTGAAAGTGGTATGAATGGCCATTTGTCAAAACCAATAGACATTGATAAGTTATATAAAGTATTACAAGAAACAATTGGTAACAGTTCAGGCAGGTCTGCACATTTACTGTGCTGACCGTAAGAAAGAGTATAACAAGAATAGAATGTAACAGTTCAGATAGGTCTTGCACACTCCGCTGTGCAAGACTGTAAAAAAACTGTTACTGTTCACAGGTAGTACTTTGCACTTGCTGCAAAGTATGTAAGAACAAGTAGTGGTAGAGAAGAATCCAGCCTTTCGCTGAAAGCGAACTCTTAATAGGCTGGATTCCGTTACTGTTTGCACCGTAGGTGTGAACAGTAACAAAAAACTAAAACAGAATTGGAAGGGTGTAGTAACATATATTGACAAAAGTATAAGGGGTTGCTACAATAGAAAGGTATGTGGGAAGCATACAGAGTAGATTGCCGTAGCAGAAAGTATATGGCTGCAAAGATTTAATAATATGATAGGAGAATGTCATTATGAGTGAAGAGATGGACAAGAGCTTTTTGAATAAGCGGGTATTGCTTGTAGAGGACAATGAGATTAATGCAGAGGTTATGACATCAATGCTTGAGATGAAAAATATTAAGGTAGAGGTTGTTTATGATGGAGAAGAAGCAGTAGATAAGTTTGAAAAATCTCCTGCAGGCTATTATAATGCGATTCTTATGGACATAGAGATGCCTGTAATGACAGGAGTGGAAGCATCCAAGGTAATTCGTACTCTCCATAAACAAGATGCGATGACTATACCTATTATTTCTGTCACAGCAAATTCTATGTATGAAAATGTGTTTTTCTCTAGAAAGTATGGTATGGATGACTATGTAGGGAAACCTATTGAACCAGATAATTTATATGCGGTCTTGAAAAAGTGGTTCGATAAATATGCAAAATAAAAAAAAGCTTGACAAATGAAAATAAAACGTGTATCCTATATAAGTAACGTGAACGAAGATGATATGTTCCGTTACATATAGGGGTATAGTTCAGTTGGTAGAATAACGGTCTCCAAAACCGCAGGTCGTGGGTTCAAATCCTACTGCCCCTGTTAAACTTAAGAGAACCAAGTCGTTTGACTTGGTTCTTTTTTTGATCTATATGGTAGTGAAGGTGACAAAAATACAAAAATAATTTCATAATTAAAGAAAATGTAACAAAAAGTTATCAGGAATGTAAATAAAGTTAAGAGAAATATAATAAAGAATAGGCAAAAAAAATTGCTTTATGAATTGATGAAGTTGTATAATATATAACGTATTCTTGTGAGATAATTGGGTGATATTTCTATAAACTTATAAAGGTTACAAAAGGTGCTGTAAAAAATAAATAAAAATGAGTGATATGTAACCTTGTGGAGGAGATAAGAAAATGTTATAGAAAGACAAAGAATCTGATAGACAGAACAAGAGAAATCCCAAAAAATTATAGAGGAGTGGTTATATGAAGCTAGGCAGAAAAAAAGACAAGAAATTTGCAGTAATTTTATTAGTATGTTGTGTTGTAATCAGTGGATGTATTCTGGGAAAAAGTTTAATTTCTGATGCGGGGAACATGGAAATTAAAATTGGAGGATTGACAATTGTTGTTCCAGACAATATGTTGTGTGCAGATGTAAATTCTTTTTTGAATGTAAGAATTGATCCAAGTGCAAATTCAACAGTTATTGCAAAGCTGTATCCAGGAGATGTGGTAGAGTACATAGGGGAGAATGGAAGCTGGACGATGGTTAATCTGAATGGACAGACAGGATATGTTTTTACAAAATATACAGTGAGAGGAACAGATTTAAAGAAATATATTAAGAAACATATAGATAAATTTAATATAGAGGGAACGATTATAGAAAATTCTTTCACACCTGTATATAAAGAAAAAGAGCAGGTTGGAAGTATAGAACCGGTTTATACAATGAAGGGGGAAGTAAAAAAGAAGACCACAGTTTATGCAACTAAAAGTACAAATAGTAAAATGGCTAATGAGACAGAAAAAGTAGAAAAGTGTATGGTTGTGGTAGATGGATTACGTTTTCGGGAAAAATCGTCCATAAATTCAAAAATATTCTGTAATTTATCAAAAGGAACCTACCTAGATGTAGTTTCTGATAAAAATGCAGAATGGATGAAGATTAAATATAATGGAAAAGTTGGTTTTGCATCTAAAAAGTATATAAAGATGGTGACAGTAGAAGAGAAAAAGAGTAATTTGTTAGGCAGTTTGAAAAAAGATGAACAAGTAACAGTAAATAAACTTTGGAAAAATTGGGCAGAAATTGTTTATGAAGGTAAAACCTCGTATATAAAAAGAGGTGCTGTAGAGGTAACCGCCAAGTTGGATGAGTCAAATAAGAATGTTGTGACACTTATGGCGAATAATACACAATGTTATGTGTTAGATGTAGAAAAAAATGTAGCACTTGTAAAGGTTACAGATGATAAAAAAGGATATATGAATGCAGCATCCATACGGGCAAAAATTGGTTTTACCAATGTTAAAGTAGATGAATCTGTAATAAAGAATGTTACCCAGCAAGTAGTGAAAACCAATTTTGGAAAAGTAAGCAAAGATAGACAGGAACTTGTAAAATTTGCATTACAATATGTGGGAAATAAATATGTGTGGGGAGGCAATAGCCTTACAGATGGTGTGGATTGTTCAGGATTCACACAGCAGATATACTTACATTTTGGAATAAAAATTAACCGTTGTTCGTATGAGCAGGTAAGAAATGGGCAGGAAATTACCTTCGATCAATTACAACCAGGAGATTTGATTTTCTATTATGATAACGGGTTAAAACGAATTGGTCATGTGGCTTTATACATTGGAGACGGACAAATTGTGCATGCAAAATCCAGAAAATCAGGAATTGTAACAAATAATTGGGATTATCAAACACCATATAAAGCTGTGACAATTTTGGGTGATAAATAATTGAATGTAAATGAGTAATAAAAAAGCAGCAAATTTTGATTTGCTGCTTTTTTAACATAGTATGTATGTTATAGAATGTTTTGCAAAGAGTAAGGATTAGCATTTTGTAACATTAGCTGCCTGTGGACCTTTCTCACCTTCGACTACATCGAATTCTACAGATTCGCCATCTTCCAAAACTTTGAATCCTTCCATATTCAATGCGGAAAAGTGTACAAATACATCATTTCCTTCTTCATCTGAAATAAAACCAAACCCTTTCTTTGCGTTAAACCATTTTACCGTTCCCTTCATACTAAAAAGCCTCCTAAAAATAAAATGTAGTTATATGGTTACTGTTCACTCACAAGCTTGACACTTGCTGTCAAGCTATGTGCCAAGAATG
>CAMWUK010000073.1 GCA_947177415.1 uncultured Clostridiaceae bacterium | reverse complement strand
ATTGTTCAATGTACCCACCCGCTTATAGAGGAAAAGTTCATCAATCGCATTTACATTCTCTTTCAGATTTACCTTTTGTATCATTGGTTTCTCACCCCCCACAAATTCCAGTTTTTCTCTATTAATTTCCCTAAAAACAAGAAATCAATTAAAATCAACAATATGTTCCATATATTCTTTTGTTTCTTCTTTACTATTCATAAGCGAAAAAGCTTCTATGCGTTCATCGTTATCCATATACTCTCTAATCTACTTCCAAATATTGTCAACTAATCAAAGCTTCACAACCCACATCACATATAATATTATAATATAAAACATACATGGAATCAACTTTCGAAAATATTGCAAATAAAGGAAAGAATATGTTACTGTTCACTCACAAGCTTGACACTTGCTGTCAAGCTATGTGCCAAAAACGTAGAACAGCCAAGAATCCAGCCTTTCGCTGAAAGCGAACTTTTAATAGGCTGGATTCCGTTACTGTTAGCACCATAGGTGTGAACAGTAACAGATTATGAAAACAATTTTTCATCTAAAATATCACTATTTTACATTTCTTTGTGAATATACATCCTTGTCATATCTGGTTCTCCATCACCCTGAACCATACATAAAAATTTCCAATTATAGCGTTCATAAAACGAAGTATGGTCTGTAACAAGATAAAGTGTATCAATTCCTTTTTCTTTCATATCCATACAGACAAAATTTAACATTTTTCCTGCAATTCCCTGACAGCGATATTCCTCTTCAACATATACTGCACATATATTTGGCGTTAAATCTTTGCGGTTATGAAAATCATTTTCAATCACACCTAAACCTCCAAGAATTGTATCATTCTCCATAACAAGATACCATTGTGGTACTGCTTTTTTATTGTTGATACACTCTTCAATACTTTCTATATATGCTTCTTTAGGGATTCCCCATTTTTGATGAAACCACTCTGCAGCTATTGAAGCTAATTCACTATGTTCCCTTAATTTTACAATTTTAACCATTGTCTCATATCCTTTCTTTGTCTTTTCTTTTCATGGTTCTGAATAGTTACCTCCCTTCATACCAGAATTTTTATCTGGCAGTTCTTTCATTCAATTTATCATCTTTTATTATACGCAAGCTCTGTAGGCAAATCTCTCCACAGCTCTGTTCTTGTATTGTTTATTCTCAACTTTTCGTAACTGTTCAGAATCATGAACAGTTACGTTTAAGCCCATAATAATTCGCCTTCGGCGAAGGGGCTTAAACACTGTAAAATTTAAATCTTCTTACGAAACACGCAGTAAATGCGTGTTTCTACCTGAATAGTTACAACTTTTCTAATATATTAGCATCAGGTTCAGGATAAACTGTAAAATTATCTACCTCTCCCCGTTCTGGATGTATTGCATAAGCAAGTTGCTCTGTTTCTATGGAGAACTGTGCATTTATCCCATTTATATTGCCTCTTGGATCAAGTCGTATCCACTTTTTAAACTCTTTGACATATACACCATTTAATCCGTGATAAACTAAAATGGGTGCTATTTCATTACCAAAAGTCAATTTGGGGTAACATAATCGTAACAGTTCAGGTAGGTCTTGCACACTTCGCTGTGCAAGACCGTAAAAAAGACTAAAGCAGGATTGGAATTGGGCAATTTACATGCAAAGCTTGCCCAATTCCTTAACAGTTCAGCTGGAAGGCTGAACTGTTACACATAATCCCGTTGGTACTGATTTACAACGTAATAAAGCTGCTAGCAAATGAGACTTAGCAAAACAAATGCCATGTCCTGCTTCCAATACTTCTGAAGCTGTACAAGTAATCATATCCTCATTTATATCCGCTGAATGAGAAATGTTATCTCTGACATATTCATAAGCCTTTTTTATAAAATCTAACTCACTTTCTGCATTTTGAAATAACGCCTCCGCCAACTGCTTGATAGAGTTGTTTCCATAATCTATTACATCATCAGCTATTAAGTATTTATCTATTTCATTTAAGTAAGGGGTAACTTTCATTCTCATTTCTCCTATCCCAATCTTTTATTTTTGCAGCTTCACCAGACAGTCCTTTCCACAAAAAGCTATGCCATATCGATATACGGTTTCATAATCATAATCATGAAGTTCTCTTGCATAGCCCTTTTCTTCAATCTGCCATAATGCCTCTTCTGCTTTTTTATCCAGTTGTTTCAATGTGTCTGCTACTTTAAACTCCAATACGAATGCTGGTTTTCTTCTGGTTACTGGTCTGATAAACAAATCGCTTCTCCCTGTTCCGCCTTCCCGGTTGGATTTAACCACATAGCCTTTCATACCTGAGAGAATCCCTGCAAGAAATCCATGATAAAAGATTTCGTATGCATCGTAAAAACTAATGGTTTCCAGCAGCATATCCACAATCTCTTCCTCCATAGTTTCCACATCCAGATTGACAAGTGCGTTAAACAACTTGGAACGGTCGCGAGCTTTTATCTTTTCGTCAAACCAGCCAAGTATTTTGGTACGAAAGATATATTTTACTTCCCTGTTTGGTATTCTTAGTTCGATATACCGATTATCACTGGAATCCATTCGTTCCCTGACTTTGCGAAAATATCCCGTAAAGAACATAAAATTCCACAGATTATCCATGCTTTCATATACTTCATCATAAGTAATATCTTCATGAACGGGTTTTTCAATAGTCTTTCCCTCAATCAATTCCTCTATCTCCATTTTCGTGTCTTCATCTGCCATTTCAATTAGCTTACGCACAATACTGTTGGAGCTGGTATTCGCCCAATATGCTTTGGGAAAACGGTTGGGATTATCTTGAAGATCATCCATAAATTGAATAACACTCCAAGGATTATATACATTGGCATTCCCAAACAGATATCCGTTATACCAATCCTTAAAGGTATCATACTTCTGTAGCATACCATAATCCTCACAAATCTTTTTCACTTCCCCATTGGTAAACCCAAAGTATTCATCATACTTTTCATCCAGAATGGAAATGATTTTTAAATTATTCATTCCCGTAAAAATAGATTCCTTGGAAACCCGAAGACACCCGGTAATTACAGCAAACTCCAGACTGCTGTTAGTCTTAAGGGAGGATTCAAAAAGGGAACGGATAAAAGCAACCATTTCTGGATAGAATCCACACATATAGGCGTTTTCCAGAGGAACATCATATTCGTCAATGAGAATAATGGTTTTCTTCCCATAATATTTCTCCAGGCACTGGGATAAAAACTGCAGGGAATTGGCATAATCTTTTTTCTCTCCCTTTTCATTCATAATTCTATAAAATTTTTCCTTTTCCCCTTCATTTAAGCAACTGTCCTTGTCATCTGCTATAAAACTGTGCCTTTTGTATTCATTGGCAATCTGGTAGACTAACATATCATAAGCCAGATTATAATCCGGCTGTTTTGCCGATTTCAAAGTCAAATTAATTACAGGATACTGCCCCATGTGGGAAAGATACTGCTCTCCTGCTTCCATAATTTTAAGACCTTCAAAAAGGTGTGTGTTATCCTTTTTCTGTCCTTTAAAGTCTACAGCATCTTCAAAGAAATATTGGAGCATACTCATGTTCAACGTCTTACCAAAACGGCGGGGACGGGTAAAGAGATTCACATCTGCTTTTTTATCTAAAAGTTCTTTTATCAGTAATGTTTTATCTATAAAACAATAACCTCGTGTAACCAGTTTTTCAAAATTGTCAATTCCTATAGGTAATGGTTTATATTTCATTCTTGTCCCTCTCTTTCTATAATGTCAAGCCTTTCTTTGTCAGTTACTTCTCCAATAACCGCTTATATAAATTATCTACACATATAGCACCAAACGGAGCTGTAATCAAAATTGATAATACCGCAACTGTTAAAACTATATTTCCGCAATCTAATCCCATTGACAACGGTATTGAACCAATAGCTGCTTGGACTGTTGCTTTTGGAGTATAAGCTACCATGCAGAATAGTCTTTCTTTTTTTGATAAATCTGTTTTTACTAACGATAATGCAACACCAACCATTCTAAATAGTATTGCACCAATAATAAGCAATACTGCAAATATACCTGCTGACTCTACATATTTCAAATTAACAGTTGTACCAACTAACACAAATAGAAATACTTCTGCCCCAAGCCATAGTTTATTATATTTTACAGATAATCGTGAAGCTAACACATCATATCTTTGTTTTAACATGATACCCATACTCATAATAGCAAGTAAACCAGAAACCGGAACAGTTCTTTCTAATCTGTTTTGTACTTCCAAAAGCAAGAAAGAAATGCTAAGTATTATCAGTATTTTCACTGAATCTCTCATATGGTTTTTCTTGAAGAATAGAACCAATAATATCCCTGCACCACTTCCGAGAATAACACCTAAAATAATGGATATTGGAATCTGGATAAAACTTGTTATAGACATTTCACCTGTAGATGCTAATGCAGTTAGTGCCGTGAATACCACAATAACAAATACATCATCTACCGAAGCACCTGCTAAAATCAATTGTGGAATACTTTTGTTTTTCCCATATCCTTCATCAATCAACCGAATCATTCTTGGTACAACAACAGCAGGAGACACCGCCGCAATCACACTCCCTATAACAGCCGCTTCTAACACAGATACTTTAAGTAAAATCGGTGCTAAAACGACTGTCCCTAATATTTCTATACAAGCAGGAACAAAACACATAAGGACTGCCGGTCTGCCAACTTTCCTTAAATCTGAAATGTCAAGGGAAAGTCCTGCTCTTGTAAGAATTATTACCAAGGCTATCTGCCTCAAATCCCCCGAAATCATAAGTATTGATTCATCAATTAAATTCAATGCGTAAGGACTGAGTATAATCCCTACAATAATCATTCCAAGCAGACTTGGTAATCTAAATTTTGAAAAAATCCAACCAACTAATAATCCAAATAATAAAATAATTGCAATACTTGTTAACATATAGTTCTCCTAATCCACAGAAATAGAAAAGCTGACAATTTCTGCTTAATAATTTCGCAGAAGTCATCAGTACTAAAACTATCTGCTTAATTCCGGATGAGCAATGGTCATTGTCATCAACATCATAATAAAAAATATAATCATAACAATTACAAAGTTCCCCATTCCGTTTAGCTCCTTAATTGCTATATTATACTTCCGCAAACTACCGCCCAAACCGGGAACCAATCCACATAACAGACCTCCCAGCATGCCATAAAACAACATCCTGCCGTTCTTACAGATAAGAAATAACACAAGATCCATGATACACCCTGCTATGATTACATATTTTCGTTTCTTCCCCTCAAGTACCACACACATGCCCAGCCATATTAATCCTATAATGATTCCGGCTAATAAGATTGCTTTGCTTCTTTCCATCTATCTTTCCTCCATTTCCACAAGCAGAAACATATCCTCCCTTTCTGGTGTCAGTTCTATTACAAACTGCTGTTGTCTCCGTTATCTTCTTTTGTCCCTTTCAGTATCATTTCCAACTGATTGATCATTTCACTAAAATAACGTGGATTAACCTGATCTAGTTTGATTGCTGTCTGCTCTCCATAATCATCATAACTAACACTCATTCCCAAAAAAGAAAGTTCCGCTGCGTTTCCAAAAAGTTGTATTGTACCATCTTCTTTTTTAACACATTTTACAATATCCTCTCTATAAAAAGTATAAAACATTCCTGCATCCTCTACGAAACCTTTATACCAGCCAAGTTTTTCTGCTCTTCCAAGAAGTGATGCTGCACTGATCTTTCTTCATGAAAACGGCTTAAATCAATTTTTCCCTTTTCTTCTTTAAGAGGATAAACTTTTCTTTTTTATAATTCGCCTTCGGCGAAAGGCTGGATTCTTCTCTACCACTACTTATTCTTACGTACTTTGCAGCAAGTGCAAAGTACTACCTGTGAACAGTAACATTACTTTTCTTCACTTTTTTTCAAAACGGTTTCTAACTGGTTGACAATCTCACTAAAATAACGTGGATTTATTTGATCTAATTTGATTGCTTTCGTATCATCTGCTTCATCATATTCATAACTGCCCCGTTTAATCGTACCTGGTGTATAGAATCTGATATTTTCTACTGTTACTTCTTCATTATCATAATAACCTACCCCCATGCCGGAAAAATGAAGTTCTGTGGCATTTCCTATGAGTTGTACTGTACCATCATCTTTTTTGATACGCCTTACCACATCTTCCCTGTAAAAGGTATTATACCAACCTGCATCCTGAATAGAACCTTTATACCAACCCAGTTTTTCTAACTTTCCAAGCAATGCCATCCCACTTATTGTTCTGCCATGAAAACGGTTTAGGTCAAACTTCCCTACTTCTTCTTCCTGAATGGAATAAACACTTCTTTCTAACTGTTTTATTGGCTGAATAATTTCATAGTCTTCTAACTGCTCTTTCCATGCCAAGAGTTCCTCATTGCTTAAATCAATTGGGTGTACTAATCCAATTATTGTGTTTTCAGAAAGTGTATATTCCTCTTCTTCTGACGTATTAAAAGAACCATCCTCCATATAACGGAACGTCTGCACTAACTTGTCCTCCTCATAAGCTGCCCAAATTAGCCCAATTGCAAAACTATGCATTACAGGATTTTTTACAAACAGATTCTGCCATGCTTCCATTGTCCATCTCCGGTCAGCCAAAAGTGAGAAATCTAATCTTAACTTTTGCATAGCAATCACACTTTTAAGTTGTTTTTTTAATTGTTTAAATTCTGCATTCGACTGCTTTGCGGTTTCCTCATCATCCTTCTTTGATGGTGCAGGCATTGTTTTCCGTTTTTTATTGTCTTCATCAAAAATCTCAAGTTCTAATGATGGGGTAAGATATACTTTAAATTTTCTTGATCCATAATCAAAAATGCGTTCCATCTTTTCATTAAATCCAAGGTCAGGTACAATCCGGTCAGCAAGTTCTTCTGTTGTAATGCCAAATTCTTCTGCGGCGTTATCCAATGCCTCTATCGCAGCACCCTTTACCTGTTTGTGTTTAAATTTATGTGCCATATTATCCACATGCATCAGTGCTTCTGAGCTTCCATTCAGTGCAAGTGCCCTAACTGCTTCCGTAGCAATAGCACCTCTGGAATTTTCTGCCCATTCTTTGATACATTGCAATAAAACTTCTATCATATTGCATCCGCCATGAATGGATGTAAAATATAGCACCCATTTTTTCTTTGCTTCTGCTCCTGCTTCTTTCCATTTTGTGAAAATACCTAAACTATATTGGTTTAATTCTTCCTCATTTAATTCTTTAGTAAGCAGTATGGCACTTTGATTCATTCCCAATGTAGTCATATTGGCATAACAGAGAAGTATTGCCTGCATATATTTCTCATCTGCTTCCTTTCCATTCTTAAAATGAACTGCCCTGTTTGGTGCTTCATAAAGCCAGAGAATTTTTTTGTTCCTGCTGCCTTTATGTAGATTCTCTACTATCTGAAGCGGAGAAATTTCATCGTTTTCCTTTTCTATGCTGATGCCTGCTGAATACACAATACCACTGATTTTTTCTGCAAGTTTTACACTCTTTTCATTTTCCTGTGCCTTAAGAAGAATATCTGTATAACTTCCTGCACCCCATATAGCAATAATATCAACCGCAACTTCCCTTACGGCTTGTTTCTTTGCCTTTAAGAGTTTTAAGACATCTTCTTCATATTCCTTATGTTTTGATACAATTTCCACTACAAGTCTTCTGATTTCCTTTGACGAGTCAGAACTCATAGCAAGAATTGTGTCTTTGCACTTATCACTATCATTGATACCTTCCAGATAACGCAGGTATACTTTTTTTATAAATACTCCACCTTTTAAGCAACATTTTTCATACTCTCCACCCCAGCTTTCTTTATTGAAAAGCATCTTTTCTACAATCTCATTTTCAAAATTATGCTTGCTTTCATCATAATAATAAGCATTATAAAACTCTTCATAAACCCTAAAACGTGTTGCTATTGGCATCTTTTCAGAAATAAGTATATCTGAAATCTTTTCATCCTTAGGCATATTATATGCACAATAATGAGGTAACTGTACCGCCTTTAATGTATAATAACGTTTTTTAAACTTGTCGTTACACCTTATGCAGGCATCTACAATATACGAATTATGTATATAATATGTTTTATAATCTTCTTTTAATTTCTCATAATCCTCATCTGTGTTAAAAATATTGTCTTCTCCGCAAAGAAACCGAAAGACTTCTTCTTTATATTTTTTTGTATGAATTTTTTCACTTTCGGCTGCATATCTTAATACATCTGCCTCAAATTCAATATGGTAGTCTTTTATACTTTTCGGATTTGCTTGTTCAAGTATTTCATACATTCTTTCATAATAGTTGTAAATACATACTTTTCCCGAAGATTTTTTCCGGCCTATCTTTTCTGCAGAGTTCATTGTTTTAATAAACTCCTCTGGATATTTTTTTGCAATATTAGCTAAGAATATATGCTGTTTACTAGGAGGGGTATTGTATCTTTCTAATCCAAATTCACTCAATACAGTTTTGATACAATCACAGACAGTATTGGGTGATTTTTCGATTCCAATTATTTCAGAAAGAATATCCATGTAATCTGCCACATATTGTTTTGGAACATTTTCTAAAACTGCTGTTAAAAACTTCTGTTCTTTATTTTCAATTCTCTTTTTGATGATTTCTTTGATTTTTTTATCATAACGGATAACCACAAAACTGACTGACATAATATTGTAAAATTCCTCCTGATTCGCTAAAGGGAAATTTAGTGCCTGTTCTTTGACAAATTCTATTCCTGATTTGATATCCTCTATATCTTCTCCGCTATATGATTCTAACTGTTCTATATGCATTAATGCAAGTAAATATAATTTCATCTTATCTTCTATATATTCTTCCTGACAGCAATCTTTTGCTGCACGAATTAAAATTATTGGATTTTTTTCTGCCATATCCTGCAGTACTTTTGGATAATATCTCTTATCATTCAAATAATGCTGTGTATCCGTTGGACCTATTAACAATGCTGCCATCTTAGACTGCACTATTTCGGGACTGTATTTTAATGAAAGTGCATGTGTTACTTTTTGTATATTCACATCATTTTTATTCTTTTCAAATATGTTTAACATGCCATATACAAACATATCTCCAACTGTATGCAGACCAACGGCATCCAAAAATAAGATATACCTGTTTACATATTCCTTATCTTCTTCCTTTGAATGCTCTATCAATGTCCTTGATCTTTTCTCTGCTCCCCAATCTCCTGTCCCCGTTACTAACTGAAACGACACCTTCTCTAATAATTCTAAATTCATTTCTTTCGAAATATCAAAAAATTCCACTGCAACTTCCCTATTTTTATCCGAAATTTTTACCCTATCCAAAATATGAAAAATTTCCATTTGCTTTGAATCTGATGACTGATTGTTTAATAAATTACTCATAACCGTTCCTCTTTCTCTCATGTTATAGATAAAATAGATAAAACAGTAACTGTTCAGAACCATGAACAGTTACATAAAACATAATTTTTTACTTTATTCATTTTCTTTCCCTGTGTTTTTTAGAACTATTTCCATCTGGTTGACAATCTCACTAAAATAACGTGGATTTATTTGATCTAATTTGATTGCTTTCGTATCATCTGCTTTATCATATACATAACTGCCCCTCTTAACTGTACCCGGTGTATAGAATCTCATATTTTCTATTGTAACTTCTTCATCATCATAATAACCGACTCCCATACCAGAAAAGTTAAGTTCCACGGCATTTCCAATAAGTTGTACTGTTCCATCTTGATTTTTAATTCGCTTTACTACATCCTCCCTGTAAAAGGTATGGTACCAGCCGCCATCTTGGATAGAGCCTTTATACCAGCCCAGCTTTTCCATTCTTCCAAGTAATGCCAGCCCGCTTATTTTCCTGCCATGAAAACGTTTTAAGTCAAATTTCCCTATTTCTTCTTCCTCAATTTCATAAACAGTTCTCTCAAGCTGTCCTATCGGCTGGACAATTTCATAATCGCTTAACTGCTCTTTCCATGCCAAGAGTTCTTCCTCGCTTAAATCCATCGGATGTACCAATCCGATAACTCCATGTTCAGAAAGTGTGTATTCCTCTTCTTCCGAGGTGTTAAAAGAACCATCTTCCATATAACGGAACGTCTGTGCAAGCTTGTCCCCTTCATAAGCTGCCCAGATTAAGCCGATTGCAAAACTGTGCATGACAGGATTTTTTACAAACAGATTCTGCCATGCTTCCACTGACCATCTCCTGTCAGCAAGGAGTGCCACTTCTAATCTTAACTTTTGCATAGCAATCACACTTTTTAGCTGTTTTTTCATCTGCTTAAACTCTGTATTCGACTGTTTTGCAATCTCCTCATCATCCTTCTTTGATGGTGCAGGCATGGATTTTCGTTTTTTATTGTCCTCATCAAAAATCTCAAGTTCTAATGCCGGACTAAGATATACCTTAAATTTTCTTGGTCCATAATCAAAGATACGTTCCATATTTTCGTTAAACCCAAGATCTGGCACAATCCTGTCTGCAAGCTCCTCTGCTGTAATGCCAAATTCCTCTGCGGCATTGTCAAGTGCCTCGATTGCGGCATTCTTAACCTGTTTTTTCTTAAATTTATGTGCCATATTATCTACATGCATCAGTGCTTCAGAACATCCACTCAGCGTAAGTGCCTTGACTGCTTCTGCGGCAATCGAACCACGAAGATTTTCTGCCCATTCTTTAATACATTGCAATAAAACTTCCATCATAACACGTCCACCATGAATAGATGTAAAATATAATACCCATTTCTTCTTTGCCTCTGCCCCTGCTTCCTGCCATTTTGTAAAGATACCCAATGCATATTGGATTAATTCTTCTTCATTTAACTCTTTTGTAAGCAGCATGGCATTTTCGTTTATTCCAAGTTTCGTCATATTAGCATAACAGAGAAGTACTGCTTGCATATATTTTTCATCGGCTTCCCCTCCGTCTTTAAAATGAACCGCCCTGTTTGGTGTTTCATAAAGCCAGAGAATTTTTTTGTTCCTGCCGCCTTTATGGAGATTCTCTACAATCTGAAGGGGAGGAATTTCATTTTTCTTATTTTCTGTCTTAACACCTGCTGCATGCACAATATTGCCGATTTTTTCTGCAAGTTTTACACTCTTTTCATTTTCCTGTGCCTTAAGAAGGATATCTGTATAACTTCCCGCTCCCCATATAGCAAGAACATCAACCGCCACTTCCCTTGCAGCTTGTTTCTTTGCCTTTAAGAGTTTTAAGACATCTTCTTCATACTCCTTATGTTTTGACACAATTTCCACCACAAGTCTTCTGATTTCCTTTGACGAATCGGAACTCATGGCAAGGATTCTGTCTTTACACTTATTACTATCATTGATGCCAGCCAGATAACGCAGGTATACTTTTCTTGTAAATATTCCACCCTTTAGGCAGCATTTTTCATACTCCCTATCCCAGCTTTCTTTATAGGAAATCATCTTCTCTACAACCCGGTTTTCCAGATTAAGCTTGCCTTCATCGTAATAATGTGCATCGCAGATTCCTTCATAAGCCCTAAAACGTGTTGCCATTGGAATATTCTCAGAAATAAGCATATCTAAAATTTTTCCTTCTTTGGACATTAGTGTGCATTCTCTAGGATCTTGTGTTGCCTTTAAAATATAATAATGTTTTTCAAATTTTGCATTACATCTTATGGCAGCAAATATAATACCACTATTGTCCAAAGCACATCTTACAAACCCTTCTCTTAATTGCTCCCACTCCTCCTCTGAATGAAAAACATTATCTTCTCCATATAGATAGCGGGAAATTTCTTCTTTGCATGTTTTGGTATATCCCTTTTCAGTTTCAACTGCAAGCCTTAATACATCTTCCTCGTATGTAACATGATAGGTCTTTATACTCTCCGGATTTACTTTTTCAAGTATTTTATACATATTTTCATAATAATTGCAAAAGCATGTAAGTGAAAAATAACCTCTGGTTATTTCTTCTGTAGAATTCATTACATTAATAAACTGTTCTGGAAATTTCTTGGCAATATTTTCTAAAAAAATATTCGGATTATTTTCTGTTGTATCATAATCGTCTAAATCAAATTTACTTAATAAGGTTTTTATACATTGCTTAATATTTTGCAATGTTCCATCTAAATCAAGCATTTCAAAAAGTATATCTATATTCTCTGCGAAATATGTGATTGGCACATCCTCTAAAACTGCTGCTAAAAATTCCTGTTTGTTTCCTCTTACTCTCCTATCTATGATTTCCCTGATTTCTGTATCATGATGTATGGACATAAAACCCGCCACCATAATATGATAAAATTCCTTTTCATTTGCTATCGGAAAGATTTCTGCCTGCTCTTTTATAAACCCAATACTATATTTGATGTCTGCTAAATCTTTATCCTCATAAACCGTTTCACTTGTTTCTAACGGTTCCATATACATCAATCCTAATGAGCATAACTTTGCACGGTCACCTATAAATTGTTCCTGACAACAATATTTTGCTCCCCGTAATAAAATCATTGGATTCTTTTCTACCATATTCCATACCAATTGAGCATAGTCCTCTTTTTTCCTATAAGAATTAAAATAAGCAGATACCATTGCTGCCATTTTAGCCTGCACCATTTCCGGGCTATATTTCAGCGAAAGTGCCTGTGTTACTCTGGAAACAACTATCTTAGTCTTTTCATCATCATCTAGCATATCATGCACAAACATAGAGCCAACTGTATGAAGACCAATAGCGTCCAGAAACAGGATATACCGTTTCCTATATTCATCCTCTGTTTCATCTAAATCATCAGAACCTTCTAAAAACGTCCTTGAATGTCCTATTGTCTGCCAATTTACCCTTATTTCCTGAAAAGATAATTCTTCTAATAATTCTAAATTCATTTTTTTTGAGATATCAAAAAATTCTACTGCAACTTCCATGTTGTTATCCGAGATTTCTACCTGGTGCAAAATATTTAAAATTTTTGCCTCCCTTGAATTTGATGATTCATTGATTAATAAATTACCCATAACCATTCTCCTCTCTTTTATTCTATAGATAAAATGTAAATTAGCCGTTGCTTTACTCTATTTTAATATGGTAACAGTTCAGCCATGCAAAAGTATATGTGCAAATTGCACGAGGGAGCTTGCTCACAGAGGGCAAGTTGTACATATACTTTTATATGCTTAACGCCATACATGAATATTTTGCCAGCCAATTCATAATACTTTTGGTCATGTTGTATATTCTGGCAAAATATGAATGACATGGCTGAACTGTTACTAAATATGTAAAATCATGAATATCTTAATTATATCGTAATTGTCCAGAACCATGCTCAGTTACGTTTAAACGCATAATAATCCGCCTTCAGCAAAGGGACTTAAACGCTATACAATTTAAGTTTTCTCAGGTCACACGTAAAGTAAATGCATGCTTCTACCTGAATAGTTACATTATATCATTTACTTCATACGAACACAAGTTCTTTTTTGCTTTTTTATTGTGATAATCTCTTAAGTTAATGACATTGAGTGCGAACAGTAACAACAAAAT
Source organism: uncultured Clostridiaceae bacterium (assembly GCA_947177415.1). Classification (GTDB taxonomy): domain Bacteria; phylum Bacillota; class Clostridia; order Lachnospirales; family Lachnospiraceae; genus CAG-411. The sequence continues at coordinate 10,442 of CAMWUK010000073.1, read as the reverse complement.
ATGCAAGAACGATAATAAAAAAATAGTTCCCCAAAGAGATTGGTCTAAAAAATATTAAAATATGGTGTATAATATGAAAGGTTTACATCTAATGGAAATAGTAATATATCTCATAAAATAAAAGAATATTTAGCCTTAAAAACTAAGTATATTAATAGATATTGTGAGAATAAATTGTTAGATTATTTCAAGCAGTCTATTATAGTAAACGCAATTAAAGAACAGATAGTAATGGATAATTTGTTACAGACTACAGAAGATACTAATAAATAGACCACACAAAATGATGTGGGTTCTTTCTAAACTTTGGGTATTTTATCACTGTCAGTATTTCAGATTCCTGCGAAAATAAATTTGACAGAGTCCCCAAACACAAGAAAGAACCCAACATAATATGAAACACTCTATTTTCTCTTTACTGTAATCTTATAAGTCCTGCTTTTCCCATTCTCTGCCCTTACCTTTATTTTAACAATAGTGCTTTTTCCTGACTTTAGTTTTATGGTGGTCTTTTTAATATTTTTTCCATTGATTGTCATAGATGCAGTTTTACCAGCTGTGGTTGGTTTTATAATTACTTTTGACATATTTTTTGTTAATACAAGACTATATGCCGTCTTTGTTTTTTTGAATGCTGGTGTTAATTTTCCCTGTGATATGGCTATTTTAGACAAGTAATTATTGCCACTTTTTGCCTTTAATATCTGAAATTTTTTAGTTGAAGATACACCGCTTCCATCTGTTGCTTTTGCTGTTATTACTACTTTTCCTACACCAACGCATATAACCTTTCCATTTTTGTCCACTGTTGCAATCTTACTATTACTTGTGGACCAGAGAATCTCTGTATCTTCTGCCTGCTCTGGTATTATGTTTGCATATATAGTGAAATTATCCCCTACCCTCAATTTTTCATTTTTTTCCAAATCAGTTGTTAATATAATGTTTTTTACGAAATCTTCCGAAAAACCAGGATTCTTATTTGGTTCTTCTGTCGGTACAACTGTAGCAGCTGGCAAACTTGTTTCTAACGGTGCCAGTACAGTTGGTGTTGCAGTTGGCACATTGGGAAATTGTGTAACACAAGGTGTCTGTTCTGGTTCTGTTATGATTGCTTCGTTTGCTTCCACCGTTAATGTATAGTCTGATGTTGAATTTGTGGTTTTCCCTGCTTCTACCTTTACATAGTATGTGCCTGTTTCCAACAGTGGTTCTTTTTCAGAATATGCGACAGGGTTTGTGGTTGTACTTACTTCTGTAATTTTATTTTTATCATCTGCTTTATACAAAACAGCATGGAACAAGGCATCTGTACTTTGTCTTGGAATCTGCATCTTTAGCTTTACCCTGCTTGTGGCAGAAAGGGTAAATTTGAAATAATCCGTATCTTCCACAGTTGGGATATTGCCTGTATAACCTGTGTTGGTCAATATTTCATTTGCAGTTTCTCTTGTGTTGTTATATTCCTGTTCATGGTCAGTGGCTGTTTCTGGTTCATAATTGACTTTCAGCCTGTAGTCAGTGATATTGCAATACTTAATGTTGTCACCTGTTGAAATTTCAATATAATATATGCCTTTTGGCAGGCGATATCTTTCAGAGTAGCGTGTTTTATCCTTATTCACCAGTACAGAACAGACTTCACTTACATTGCCTTCCTCATTTTCATTGTATAATTTTATTGCATTATTATTCCGTTTGGTGCTATTATAAAAACCACCGACACTTAAATCATCAAGAGAATATTGGATTTGTACTGCCCCTGCTTGTTCCAGTTCAAATTTATAATAATCCTTGTCACTCGTTTTATAAGTGTCAGAACCGGTAGAAGTATTGCCGTCTAAATTCAAATTTCCTGTATATACAATATTCTTCTCGATCTTATTCGCACTATCAAAGCTGTCATTCCATTCCCTCTCAATATATGGAGAGTCATCTTCGGAAGTAAAGTTCACTTTATCCACCTTATAACGATCTGTTCTATACTTCCCTGGTGCTAATCTTGCTCTTGATGTCTTTGCACATCTTGTTTCGTTTCCATCGTCTGCTATGCGGTATACTATTGTACTACAAGATTTTCCGCTATTCTCAAAGGTCACTACCCCATGTTCCGCCAGCTTAAAATATACCTTGCTCTTTTCTGGAAATACCTGATTTAGTGTCACATATCCCGTCAGATTATCATTATCCCCATTATCAGGTGCCGAAGCGGATGGTGTGGGAGAATCTTGGGGAGCAGATGGTGATATTGGTGCATCTGCATTAAAATTGGGACGTATTACTCCCCAATAACCTCCAGCGTATTGTTTTGTACGGATGGTTCCTGGCTCTTGTTGTCCACCGCCATTCTGGTCTATCACATCAAATGAATCTCCATTTGATGACAATACAATTGCCACATGCCCATACTCGGCATAATATCCACCTGTCCAGATGGCGATATCTCCCGGCTGTACAGAAACTCCTGCAAGCCTGCTCCACCCCTGCGGTATAGCAGCGGACACAAAATCTTTCGCATGTCCATATATATGCGACACCCCTAAATAATCACAGTATTTGCTAATCAATGCCACACACTGCACACCATATCCTTCGTTATACTGTGACCCCACCTGATTTCTTGCCCACAAAACGGCTGCACTTTGTGTCGTCATGGCATTAGCTGTTTCTGTTTTTTTGGGAACTTCCACAAAAAGGCAGACCAACATGCAAACAGTTAAAACAATAGCATTCACTTTCCTAAATTTTACTTTCATACACATTCCTCCTCATATAAATAAGTTTATATCCACTCAAAAGTTGCCATAGTTTTTACACTATCTTTTGTACAATATATTTATTCTACCATTTCAATAATTTCTTTTCAATAAAGAATAGCAAAATTTGGATATTTTCATTTTTATCCACTTGATATGATATCAAAAAAATACAGTCTAAACCTCTATGGTTCTGAACAGTTATGATATTACTTTCCCACTATATATCATACAAATGATACACCGCCTGCTCCACTTCTGTTTTTTGTATACCTACAGAAAGGTACTGATAAATATTAGAAAGAACCGAAACAATTTCCCCACTCTTATTGTTATATGTATGGTTTTTCGCTTCTAATAATTCATGCAGTTGTGTCAGCATATCACTAAGAAACAAAAGTCCTGCTTTCCGGCATTCTAATGCATCTTCCTTTATCTTATCATAAAAATCAAAAGAATTGATACCACATTGAGCCATATCATATAGTAATTTTTGTATTTCATGAAATAATTCAGAAAAAAATCCCCATTTAGGTACATCATTGCTAATGTTTTCTTCTAATGGCTGTGGCACTTCGATATTGTCAAAAACTGCAATAGGATAAAGGTAACAATGCCCTTTTTCTATATATATATTTGCAAAAATTACATAACTTTGTTCTGTATTATCCTTCATCAAATCTCCTATCTTCTGGAGCTGTGCAAAAAATTCTTTATTATCACTGCTGTATTTTGCCCTGATTATAATGCGTTGTCCCATATAATCTTCGACAACAATATTATGGGATTGTGTAATTTCGTCTGATTTTGAGCTGATACATTTTTTGGGAGAAATCATAACCAGTCTCTCACTCTCTGAATCTGCATAAGAAGCACTTTTAAAAACTTCTTTTATCATCTTTTTAAAGTCTGTATAAATCACTTCACACACAATATTCTGATTAAGATCTGCCTTTTTTAAAACTTCAGCTACTGTATCCTTTGAGGATGAAATTTTTCCTTTTGACAATTTTGGATTTTTTAAACAAATTTCCCATTCCATAATTTCATCCATGTCCCCCCTAAATCCCCATGGTGCATTATAAATCTTAGGACGTTTTCCACCCTCATAAAATCTTGGTCTTATACTGGAATAAGTAAGAAAAGTGTTTTCTTTTGTGTTAATAGACTCTTTATTATTCTTATTAAAAAAATAATAGATGTCCCCTTCATAACCTGTGATTGAGGAAAACTTTCTTTGTGCAACCGGAATTAATTCTAGCGTACTGCTTGCAACATAGGTGCTTTTAAATTCTCCTGCATACCCATAAAGTTCTTTTTCATCCTCTGTTTTTAATATTTTATTTGCAAGAATTATATTTTCCATCATAATAGAAACCAGTCTGTCTATATAAAATGCTGAAGAATGCTTTACATATTCATCTAACCTGTTTCCCATTTCCCGCATCAGTTTCTCAGAATTTGCAAGATTCGCATTATGGCACATTACTGCTATATCTCCTGCACGTTCTGATGTATCATCAGAAGTTCTTACCAGCCCGTTTGACCAAATATCTGTAAGAAAGTCTTTTACAATTTGGGCAGTATGATGTATATGGGAAACATCCAAGTGAATCATAGTTTCCTCATTTATTTTTATCTGATCCAAAGAATAAATCTTCTGCTTTATCTGCCATGCCAGGATTGCTGCTGCTTTATGTTTGCACAACTCTTTACTGTGGCAGCTACATGTGGAATAATCAAGAGGAAAAACCAGCCGCACATTGATATCCTCATTGGGCAAATTCACAGAAAGAATAGAGGTTTCTTCTATTTCAGGAATAACTCCCTGCTCCATATTTTGTATAAAAGATGCATAATACCGTTTTTTCATTGCTTTTTGTATTTTGGGTAATGGAAAGGCAGACAATTCATCCACAAATTCTTCACTTAATTCTCTTTTCTCATCTGATTCTCCACCCTCCTTTTTCAGCCATATCATTGCAGCTATCCTATGGCGGCATATACTCCTTGACTGACAGGTACATTTACTATCTCCAAGAGGAGATACAATAGTACAGTTTTCCCCTGAAATGGAAACTTCCGCGGTATGCTCCGTATATTGGACAGAAGGCTCTAATTGCTCAAGATCTTTATATGCTCTTTTTACAGTTCCTTTATTACTTAAGCCAATCAGATAATCATCATCTGCATTATTTAGTGCATTTATTAATTCTTCCATTTTCTTTCCTTTCTTCTTTCAATTTCTCTAACTGATCATTTTTCCAATATAATCCCCTAGCTGTTCCGGTGTCATAGCCCCCACAAATGCACCCATATCAGCAAGTTTCTGACCTATATTTTTATCATATACCGGATTTGCCTCCCTGTCCAATGCAGTTAAAAATATCATTTTACTGCCACTGCCAATGATATCTGTACAAGTATGCAAAAGCTTTTTTATACTTCCTCCTTCATAAAGATCTGTAACTATCACAAATATGGTTTCATGGGGATTACTACAAAGGCTTTCACAATATGTAAGTGCTCCTCCTATATCAGTTCCCCCTCCAAGCTGCATTCCCATAAGCACTTCTACAGGTTCATCCACATATCCGCTTAAGTCTACAATTTGTGTATCAAAAATAACCAGTTTTGTATCAATCATAGGAAGTTTTGCAAAGATTCCTGCCATTACTGCACTATAAATCACAGAATCTACCATAGATCCACTTTCATCTACTGCAATAATTATATTCCATTTATTAAAGCGTTTAATACGGCTGTTAAAATATATATCTTTTAAAACAATCCTCTGGTTCTCTACATCATAGTGTTTTAGATTTCTTTGTATGGTACGTTTTATATCAAGGTTACGTATTGATTTTACATGTGAAGGCATTTGCCGGTTCAATTTTCCAAGAAGGGATTTGCGGATATCTGTCTGAATCTTTTTGGTTAATTCTTCTACTATTTTTTGGATAATTTTCTTTGCTTCCATAATAACATCATTTTTCATAAGATGTTTAAACTGTAAAATTGTTTTCAACAAATCCATATTAGGTTCCATTTTTTCTAATACTTTTTTATCTGTAAGCAGCTGGGTAAGCTGAAAATGTTCCAATGCCTGTTTTTCCAATACTTCCACTGTTTTCTTTGGAAATATCCCCCTCACACGGTTAATCCACTTTGCTACATATAACTGAGGTGCTCCCTGTCCGCCTCCACGCATCAGTTCCTCTCCATATTCCATCCCATAAAGATAATCCAATGTTTCCTCAATGGTTTCATAAGTAATATTGTCAGAATAACTGCCAGTAAAATCAATATGATTTTCAGAATTTTTTCCAAGTATCAGCCGCCATTTATTCAAATTTTCCTGTTCTTCATGAAACTTGTCCATCTTATTTACCTCCAAAGCCGTCTTCCCTAGTTACTGTTCACCCTGTGGTGTCCCCAGTAATGCACAAATCTCTTTCTCTAACTGTAACCCAGTTGTATACATATCTTTATACAATTCCAAATTTTCTTTGACATCTTCTGCCTTCTTATCATAGAGTGCTGCTGCTTTCTTGGCAATACTGTCTATCTCTGATGGCAGAAAGTAACTAAATGCCAGCTTTAATTCTGGAAGTATTTCCATAAAATTCTCCATGGAAAATGCCTTTATCAAGCGGTTAATCATCTTAATAAATTCATCTCCCACAAGCACAATATCCCTTGCTGTAGAGAAAAGCCCCCTTAAAAATACAGCTCCCTGACTATACATTTCTTCGCTTCCTGACAAATATCCGTTTAATACACCACTAATTTTTGTCCTATATAAAGTATCCTTACCATAAAGTAACCCAAGTATAGCTCCATAAAGTGCCGGTTCAGGATCCTTTGCCAGAATCATGGTCTGAAATGCCTCAAAAAGTGGTTCATATTCTATGTTCGTCTTATTTTTAGAGGCAAGATGGTAAAGCATTTTACAGATTTTTATACATTCTTGTGAATGCTCTGCATTGACATGAATCATAGATGGGAGCATAATAATGATTTTCTGAAAACATTTATTCAAAAAATATTCTGCCGTTATGTTCTCTATATGGTACAGGGTTTTTAGGGAATCTAACATGTCAAAATAATAAATCCCTTTACTGATAGAAAAGAAATCTCCATCTTTTATAATGATATCTTCTATTTTCCGGACAGCTTCTTCTGAAACATCAATCCCCATCAGAAAACATTGTGCATAAAGCTTTGCAGCTTCACCACATTTCTGTGTATTTTTCAAATTTTTTAAAGAAAGAACCCCACATGCCTCTTTGATTGTTCCACCGTATGCACTGGCATCTATAAGAGCTGAATCCGTTTTAATACTATAGCTGTAAGACCATACTTCACGAATACGGCTGCGGTCTGTGTTTTGTATAATGTCTGCTCCCTTTATACGTTTTGCAAAATCGGCATCAAGAAAATCCATTTGATAAAAAAAACGGCTGATTTCCAAATGGTGAGGTTTAGAAAAAATATCCAATTCTATTTTCTGTTCAAGAATTGTATTTCTTTTTAGTTTGTATTTTACACATAATTCTTCAAAATTTATCAATAGTGGTGTTTTCGGGGCATCTGCACACAGTTTTCCTATTTTAGAACCTGTTGCAATTTTTCCAAGTATCCGAAGCGGAATGTCACTTGCTGCATTCAGTTCCCCTTTTACAAAACAGCCCTGCACACAGTCATAAAGTTCATAAAGTCCCGGTGCTTTTTTATCACGTAGGAGGGAGAGTCCCTCATACATTGTAACTGCTGATGATATGTCTGACATTGTAATCAGAACATTTTCCTTATTTCCAGCTTTTGCAGTTTTTAAAAGAATATCAAGAACAGCATCAGAATAAATACCAGAGACTCCTTCTTTTAATGGACTTTTGTTTTTCATCCCCTGCCAGACCATTTCATAAAAGCCGGGGTTCTGCATGCCTGCCGCATAACCATTCAGTGCATCTGCTGCCTCAAGAGAATAACGCATAGGATAAACATTCTGTATTTCTTCACTGAAATTATGTAGTTTTATCTTAGGTATCTTTTTTTCCTGCCCAAGCAGTTCATACAGTCCCGGTGTATGGAATCCACCTGTTACCACAAGGATACGTTTATATTTTTTGGATGCCTCTCTAATATTAGATGCCATATACTGCTCCCGTATCAGACAGCCATCTTTCTGCATCTTCTCCTTTGGTGTATTTTGACGTGCCAGATAACAGTAGGACATCATTCTTGCAGCAAATTCTTCCGAGCTTATGTACAAAGCATCTATCTCAAAAAACTTTTCCCAAAATTCCTCAAAACTTCTAAGACCTGTTTTCTCACAAAGTGCATGGAAAATTTTATTTTCAGACAGATAACTGTCATCATTATAATTGGCAATCTCCCTCTTTGTCCGTATCCCCATATTTTCTGCTGTATGGAGCAAAATCTCACCATAAGGAAGATCAATAAAACTGCTTTCAATATTCCTCTTTTTTGCCTCCATAAGTGCATTGTATTCAGGTGATGTATTCAAAAAAGGATAATAACATTTATAATCATTTCCTTCTTCATTCACCAGCTTATCCGTATCTTTATAAAAATAATAAAAGGCTGCCGGCAGTATTGTATCTTCATCTGTTAGCACAGGAATCAACTGGTTGGCATTTTGTGGTCCTTCTACCAGAATACAGTCTGGCTCATACTCCCTAATTACATTAATAAGATGAAAAGAACAAGCAGGACTGTGATGCCTTATGGGAAAATAAATAATTGGTTGTTTGTAATCAAATGGTATTATTTTAAATATTTTCTTGTTTTGTAAAATTCTTTCCATATTCCACCCACTTCTTCTGCTCTGGTTTTTACTACTGTATTAAAATACCCTCTTAATTTTTCTAAATCATCCCTCGAATCCTTACAGACGGCATTGTACAAATTTTCTGTCAGTTCTGATAATTGTATCTCATCTTCTTCATAATACCATGCATTTGAAAGAGTCTGATAATAAACAGATACTGCCTCTGCGGTACTCATAACTGCTGTGAGTTTATCAATTTTTACTCCTGTTTCAGATACCCCTTCACGAAGTTCATGATATGTAATCGCTAAAAGTTCTGCTACATCTGTATCAATTGGCATTTCAATCTTGTCTGCAATGGCACTTTGTTCCACTTCATTCAAAATAATCTGTTTTTCTAATTTTACATTTTGTATAGGATTAACAGTTTCAAAGTTAAAACGACGCTTTAGAGCACTTGACATTTCATTTACACCTTTATCCCGAATATTCGCTGTACCAATAATATTAAATCCTGGATTTGCAAAAAGCAGTCCTTCTTCTTCTAATTCAGGAATATTTAAAACCTTATCACTCATAACCGAAATCAGACTATCCTGAATTTCCGCAGGGGTTCTTGTGATTTCTTCAAATCTAGTAATAATCCCTTTCGACATTCCGGTATAAAGAGGTGATGGCACAAGTGCTTCCTTTATAGGTCCTTTTGCAAGCAAAAGGGCATAATTCCAACTGTATTTAATCATATCCTCTGTTGTACCTGCTGTTCCCTGAATGGTATTGGTACTTGTACCACTGATTGCTGCTGATAGTAATTCTGACAGCATGGTTTTTGCAGTACCTGGTTCTCCCACAAGCATCAGTCCCCTGTTTCCGGCAAGGGTGATAATACATCTTTCCACAAGTGCATCATTACCAAAGAATTTTTTGGAAATTGTTTTTTGTTCTCCCTTATACTCTATTGGTTCCTGTGATCCTAAAATAAATGTACGGACTGCTTTTGGGGACAAAAACCAGTTTTCAGGTTTTCTTCCCTTATCATTTGCCTTTAAGGCTGCTAATTCTTCTGCATATCTTATCTCTACAGGTGGTTTTATAAATTTTTTTTCCAAATGAAATCCCTCCTTAAAAATTGTGCCAATCATTTGGTGCAAGATTCTCATCAAATTCCTCACAAGCACTGCAGAAAAAGTTATATCCCCATCCATCGGAAAACTGAACCTGCAGCCATCCTCCATACAGATTAAGTACATCAGGATTTATGGATTGTACCAGTCCATCAAAATCAAACATTGGAAACAGCCTTCGTGCTAATGCTTCCACATCTGTTTTTTCAACACTTCCATCATTAGGAGCTTTATCAAACTCATCACAAAGTGCATAAATTTCATTGTTGAGTTTATCATTATCATACAGTGCTTCAAAATCCTCATTACTATATTGGTTGCGATATTCCGGCAGCACCGCCTCATCCGTATCCCAAAATGGATATCCACAATCTACAAAGTCCAAAATTAACCTATAAAAAAAATAATCATTAATCTGTTTTATATTCTTTTTTATCATCAATTCCTTGCTGTTATAATAATCCTCTAATACTTTTGCAACAGAATCACCATCTTGGGGTACATTTTCAAGTAAAGGTTTTAATGGCTGCATCCATGGATAATCAAGTATAGGTTTTAATAGCTTATTCCTGTCTTCCATCATTTCCTTTAATCCATATTGAATTTCTATATTGCCTTCTCCATAATTCTTATTTTCAAATACACCTGCAATACCTATAGAAAAAGTCCCCTTTACCAAAAACTTATCATCTTTGCATATTACTTTTATCATCATTTTCACCATTCCTTTCTAAGGCACAAACAAGTTGTGAAAAATTTATCAAATTC
>CAMWUK010000072.1 GCA_947177415.1 uncultured Clostridiaceae bacterium | reverse complement strand
TATTGTACAATATTTTGTATTTGCTCATTTATAATTTTTTAAATAAAAGATGCCATACAAGGTACTTTCTATAATCAATAAAAAGATTATCTAATGTGATATGTCTGAAAGAAAACAGAATCCTTACAAGGGAAATTTTAGGTTATATCATCACTTGTTCCCATAATTTTTAATAGAACATACAAAATATTTTTCAGCTTTGCACTATAATATGAAATTCATTCGTGTTACTTAGTGGAAGGAATTAATCATGCTATACATAAAAACAGAGGAAGATGTATGATGTTATTATAATCTGATTTTTGATTGGATTTTAATATTTGATGTAAATTTGATGCTTTTTGGAAACGAAATGGATACAATAGCAAAGTATATTTTTAATGCCCCATAAATAATCATGAAACATTCAGCTTTGAAGTTTTCGAAGAATTAGAAAATTTGGGAGACTATAGAAATAAAAAATATAATAGTAACTTTTTTGTAACTATTCAGGTAGAAACACGCATTTACTGCGTGTTTCATAGCAAAATGTAAATTTTGATTGTTCTAAGCCCTTCGCCAAAGGCGAATTTTCATGGGATTAGAACGTAACTGTTCATGGTTCTGAACAGTTACACTTTTTTATTATTTAGTGTGTCTAAGAAACGAAAGGAGGAAACTTTTCATGAAAAATTTCAGTAACTATCAAGATTTTGAAAGGAAAGAAAATTTACATGATGATTCAAAAGTGGTTCATGGTGCCCTTGGAACAGAACCTTTGACTGGTGCAGTAAGCATGCCGATTTTTCAGACGGCAACATTTCGTCATCCAGAACTTGGTGTATCAACAGGTTATGCGTATAGCCGTCTTGAAAATCCAACCCGGCAGGAGTTGGAACGTACTATGGCAATCTTAGAGGGGGGAATCAGAGGATTTGCATTTTCCAGTGGACAAGCAGCAAATATGGCAGTTTTTTCTTTACTTAATCCGGGAGATCACGTGATTTTATCAGATGATATTTATGGAGGAACATTCCGTATAATTGGGGATATATTTGAAAAATATGGAATTTCACATACTTATACAGATATGTCCGATTTGGAGACAGTAAAAAGTGTGATACAAGAAAACACGAAAATGTTTTTTATAGAAACACCAACAAATCCAATGATGAAAGTAGCAGATATTTGTGCTATATCAAAATTTGCAAAAGATGTTGGGGCAATCACTGTTGTTGATAATACTTTTTTATCACCTTATTTTCAGAAGCCGTTGCAGCTTGGGGCGGATATTGTGACACACAGCTCTACGAAGTATCTAAGTGGACACAATGATGTGATTTCAGGAATCTTGGTTGTAAAAGATAATAAAGAAATTGCAGAAAGAATACATATACATATAAAATCCCATGGAAGTCAATTGGCTCCATTTGACAGCTGGCTGGTATTGCGGGGAATTAAGACTTTGTCAGTCCGTATGAACAGGCATAATGAGAATGCATATAAAGTGGCAAATTGGCTTTTGGCACATCCTAAAGTTAAGAAAGTATATTATATTGGATTTCCAAGTCATAAAGGTTATGAAGTAACTAAAAGACAGACAAATGGATTTGGCGGAATGATTTCATTTACTGTGGATAGCAATGAAACAGTAAAACAGATTTTAAAAAAGGTAAACCTTATTATGTTTGCAGAAAGCCTTGGGGGAACAGAGACATTAATTACTTATCCAACCACACAGACACATGAAGATACTCCCAAAGAAATAAAAGAAAAATTAGGTATTAATGATTGTTTTCTTAGATTGTCAGTAGGACTTGAAAAAGCAGAAGATATTATAGATGATTTGGAACAGGCATTGGGTTAGGGGGAACAATATGAGATTTACAAAGATGCAGGCATTTGGAAATGATTATGTCTACATTGATGCAATTCACCAGAGGATAAATAATCTTTCTGAATTGGCAAGATTTATTAGCGACAGACACTTTGCAGTGGGGGCTGATGGCATGGTTTTAATTTGTTCATCAAATAAAGCAGATTTCCGGATGCGTATATTTAATCCAGACGGTACAGAAGCAGAGATGTGTGGAAATGCATTACGCAGTGTTGGTAAATATGTTTATGATCATGGATTAACAAGGAAAAGAGAATTGGTAATTGAAACATTAGGTGGGCTTAAAGTTTTAAAATTGTTTGTTGATAATGGGACAGTTTCCAATATACGTGCAGATATCGCTGAACCAATTCTATCAGCAAAAGAAATACCAGTTTATACTAGTTTAAAAGAATTTATTGAACAGCCAGTAGAGATATTGGGAGATACTCTTTTTATGACGGCTGTTTCATGGGGAAATCCTCATTGTGTTGCTTATGTAGATTCTGTAAAAAAGTGGGACGTAGAAAAATATGGAACGGTAGTAGAAAACATGACTTCTTTGTTTCCTAATAAGACAAATGTAACTTTTGCCGAGTTAGTGAGTAGGGATTATATCAGAATAAGGGAATGGGAACGTGGAACAGGGGAGACAATCGGGTGTGGTACAGGTTGTGCAACAGCAGTAGTTGCAGGAGTATTGACGAATCGTTGTGACCGTTGTGTAACAGTAGAACAGATTGGGGGACGTTTGAAGATTGAGTGGGATGAGATAACAAATCACCTAATAATGGAAGGTCCTTCTTATACCGTATTTGAAGGGGAAATTTTCCTGCCTTTCATTAAATAGTGATAAAACGAAAGGAGATAAAACATGAAATTAGAGCAAATTTGTGCAAATTTTTCATATCAATGTATAAAAGGTTCTATGGATGTAGAAGTACAAGATATTATTTATGATTCACGTAAAATAAAAAAAGGTGTAATGTTTGTCTGTTTGACGGGAGCAGTTACAGATGGGCATAAATATATTTCAGAAGTTGTGAAAAAAGGTGTTTCTGTAATTGTTTTAGAGAGGGAAAAAGAAGCATTACAAGTTCCAGATGGGATTACTGTACTAAAGGTTTCATCGGCGAGAAAGGCACTTGCTTTTATGTCAGCAGCATTTTTTCATTACCCTGCCCGTAAACTTGTTACAGTTGGTGTAACTGGAACAAATGGAAAAACAACTACAACTCATATAATAAAGGGGATTTTGGAAAGTGTAGGGAAAAAGGTAGGATTGATAGGAACAAATGGAGCAATGATTGGAGAACAGAAAATACCTTTAAAAAATACAACTCCAGAATCCTATGAACTTCATCGTCTGTTTGCAGCAATGATAGAGGATGGATGTCAATATGTTATTATGGAGGTTTCTTCTCAAGGATTAAAGATGGATCGTACAGTTGGAATTATATTTGACTATGGAATTTTTACAAACCTTTCTCCTGACCATATTGGACCTAATGAGCATGCTAATTTTGCTGAATATCTTGAGTGTAAAAGTATTCTTTTTCGCCAATGTAAGTGTGGAATTGTCAATATGGATGATCCGAATTATGACAAAATTTTACAAAACCATACTTGCCATGTCAAAACTTTTACAACAAATTCTGTTGAGAAAACGGATAGAAATATAGATTTAATGGTTTCATATATAGAGCCTATAAATGAAAATGGAAAACTTGGAATGCACTTTTACATAAATGGGCTTATAAGTGGAGATATGCGGATATATATTCCAGGAAAGTTTTCGGTATATAATGCATTGGCTGCCATGCTTACCTGCCATTTAATAGGCATTTCTGATATTGAAATCCAAAAAGGATTGGAGAAGATACAGGTTAAGGGACGATTGGAGTTTCTTCCAATATCAAGAGGTTATACTATGTTGATTGATTATGCACATAATCGGAAAAGTACAGAAAATGTATTGTCTGCTTTGTTAGAATATCATCCCAATCATTTAATTTGTGTGTATGGATGTGGCGGAAACCGTTCTAAGCTGCGTCGTTTTGATATGGGAGAAATTACTGGAAGGATGGCGGATTTGTGTGTATTGACTTGTGATAATCCACGGAATGAGGAAATCAGTGACATCAATGCAGATATTAAGGTAGGAATCAAAAAGAGCAAAGGGAATTATGTGGAAATTGATGACAGAAAGAAGGCTATTGAATGGAGTATATTAAAGGCCAAACAAGGAGATATTATTTTATTATTAGGCAAAGGACATGAGGATTATCAGGAAGTGAAAGGTGTCAAATTCCATTTTGATGAACGAGAAGTAGTAAGAGAAATATTAAGAGACATAGATGAGAAAATTTCAATGTAGGAAGGAACAATAAGTATGTGTGGAATTTGTGGAGCTGTTGGAAATGTAAGAGAAGGAAAACAGGTAATTGCTAATATGATGAAAGCAATAGATCATCGGAGACCAGATGGGGGAGATTGTTATGTTACAGAAGATGTAATACTTGGTTTCCGAAGACTTAGTATTATTGATCAGGAGGCAGGAATGCAGCTTATGTTCAATGAAGATAAGAGTAAGGTATTAGTCTTTAATGGTGAAATTTATAACTATAAGCAGCTTAGATTGATACTCAAACAAAAAGGACATAATTTTCAAACAGCTTCTGATTCTGAGGTGCTTGTTCATGGATATGAGGAATTTAACAAAGATATTCTGAAAAAAATCAAGTTGCAAGACAAATTCCAAGTGAAATAAAAACAAGACATTATACTACAAAGTATGTTTTAAGAAAGGCAGCATCTCACTATATACCTAAGGAGACTGCATATAGAAAGAAGCTGGGATTTCCGGTTCCTATTCGGAACTGGATAAAAGAAGATGATTGGTATGAGCAGATTAAGGAGCCATTTATTGGGGAGACGGCATCTACATATTTTCATACAAAATATCTTTTGAAATTATTGGAAGAACATCGGGCAAACAGAGAAGATAATAGTAAAAAATTTGGACAGTTTATGCATTTTTGGTATGGCATCAGGTATTTTTTGAAAAAGCAGGAGTTACTGATTAGGTAAATAGAAGGTAACTGTTCACGGTTCTGAACAGTTACAATCCACCACGAAGCAGGTACCACAGAAGAAACATTAGACCACTTTAAATGTACAAAATGCGGTAAAACACAAGAAGTAAACATATACGTAAGAAGAATTGTAGAATAAACAACAGACAGCTGCTTTCCGTTACAGGAAGGTGGCTGTTTTTTTACTTTGTAGGACGAACTTTCCGATAAAGTAAAAAAGCCCAATTATAACTATTGATGCCATGGGGACACAGACGGAAATAGCGGAAAAGATCAAACAGAAGCGTGCGGATTACACACTGGCTGTAAAGGAAAACCAAAAAAATCTGTATAAAGAAATAATTGTAAAGATTTTTTCAATCTTGACAAATTAGAAAAAAGATATTATAGTTAGACATAAGTCTTTGAAAAATGTAGTGATGAAGAGGAGTACATGCATAACCTATACAGAGAGAATCATTAAAGTGATTAAGTTCACTTTGCTGTGAGATGATTTATAGAAGTGTGTATGGAAGGTAGCTTCGGAACAGTGTCTGTGAAAAAGTGATTTAGTAGCAGGCAACGGGTGGCTTCGTTAAAAGCTTTGAGATGATGGCAATTGCTGTCATAAATAAAGGTGGTACCACGGCTTTTCGTCCTTTTTGGACGAAGGGTCGTTTTTTGCTTTATAGGAAAGTTCCTCCTATAAGGCAAAAGTACTCCAATTATAATAAAAACAGAAAAGGAAAGATGAACATGGCAAAAGAATTAGAAAAGACTTATAATCCCCAGGAAATCGAAGGGCGGTTATATGAAAAGTGGATGGAGAAAAAATATTTTCATGCAGAAGTGGATAGAAGCAAAGACCCTTTTACTATCGTAATTCCACCTCCAAATATTACAGGTAAATTACACATGGGACATGCATTGGATAATACCATGCAGGATATTTTAATCCGTTTTAAAAGAATGCAGGGATACAATACACTCTGGATGCCGGGAACAGATCATGCCAGCATTGCAACAGAGGTAAAAGTAATTGACCAGTTAAAAAAAGAAGGCATTGATAAAGAAGATTTGGGAAGAGAAGGATTCTTAAAGAGAGCTTGGAAATGGAAAGAGGAATATGGTGGAACTATTATCAGCCAGTTAAAGAAAATGGGTTCTTCCTGCGACTGGGACAGGGAGCGTTTTACTTTAGATGAAGGATGTTCAAAGGCTGTCGAAGAGGTTTTTATTAAACTTCATAAAAAAGGGCTTATCTACAAAGGATCCAGAATTATTAACTGGTGTCCGGTCTGCCAGACTTCTATTTCGGATGCTGAGGTGGAACATGAAGAACAGGCAGGGCATTTCTGGCATATCAATTACCCGATTGCAGGAGAAGAAGGAAGATTTGTAGAAATTGCAACCACAAGACCAGAGACATTACTTGGGGATACAGCGG
Source organism: uncultured Clostridiaceae bacterium (assembly GCA_947177415.1). GTDB lineage: Bacteria > Bacillota > Clostridia > Lachnospirales > Lachnospiraceae > CAG-411. The sequence continues at coordinate 17,760 of CAMWUK010000072.1, read as the reverse complement.
TAGCAGTACATCCCGACGATGAAAGATATCAGGATTTAATTGGAAAGAATGTGATTCTGCCACTTGTCAATAAAGAGATACCTGTAGTTGCAGATTCTTATGTAGATAAAGAATTTGGAACAGGTGTAGTAAAAATTACACCAGCACATGACCCTAACGACTTTGAAGTTGGAAAACGGCATAATCTGGAAGAAATAAATATTATGAATGATGATGCCACTATTAATGAAAAAGGTGGTAAATATGCAGGAATGGATCGTTATGAGGCAAGAAAACAAATGGTAAAAGATCTGGATGAGTTGGGATTATTGGTAAAGGTTGAAGATCATACTCATAATGTAGGAACTCATGATAGATGTAAAACAACCGTAGAACCAATGATTAAAAAACAGTGGTTTGTAAAAATGGAGGAGCTTGCAAAACCTGCAATAGATGCTTTAAAAAACAAAGACTTGAAATTTGTGCCGGAACGTTTTGATAAGACATATTTGCACTGGCTGGAAAATATCCGTGACTGGTGTATTTCCAGACAATTATGGTGGGGACACAGAATACCAGCATATTACTGTGATTCTTGTGGGGAAACTATTATTGCAAGGGCATCGGAACGTCCATGTACTTGTCCAAAATGTGGACATGATAAATTGACACAAGATCCAGATACTTTGGATACCTGGTTTAGTTCTGCACTTTGGCCATTTTCTACACTTGGCTGGCCGGATAAGACCGAAGAACTTGATTACTTCTATCCAACCAATGTATTGGTAACCGGATATGATATTATTTTCTTCTGGGTAATCCGTATGGTATTCTCAGGACTTGAACATACAGGAAAAACACCATTTGATACAGTATTCATTCATGGTCTGGTGCGGGATTCCCAGGGACGTAAGATGAGTAAATCTCTTGGCAATGGGATTGACCCACTGGAAATTATTGAGCAGTATGGGGCAGATGCCCTTCGCTTAACCTTGATTACAGGAAATGCACCAGGAAATGATATGCGTTTTTATATGGAACGTGTAGAGGCAAGCAGAAATTTTGCCAATAAAGTATGGAATGCTTCCCGTTTTATTATGATGAATTTGGAAAAGAGTGAGGGACTGGATTCTGTAACTTTAGATTCTCTTACACAGGCAGATAAATGGATTTTATCTAAAGTTAATACTCTTACTAAAGACGTTACCTACAATATGGAAAGCTATGAACTTGGTATTGCAGTACAAAAGATTTATGACTTTATATGGGAGGAATTCTGTGACTGGTATATTGAAATGGTAAAACCAAGATTATATAGCGATACAGATGAAACTAAGGCAGCCGCTTTGTGGACTTTGAAGACCGTATTAATCCAGTCATTGAAATTATTACATCCATATATGCCATTTATCACAGAAGAGATTTTCTGTACTCTTCAGGAGGCTTTAGGAGAATGTGAACAGGAATCTATTATGATATCTGCATGGCCAGTCTGGCAGGATGCATGGAATTATGCCAAAGACGAAGAGGCTGTGGAAACCATAAAGGCAGCAGTAAAAAGAATCCGTAATGTACGTGCAGAAATGAATGTACCACCAAGTAAGAAAGCAATGGTCATTGTTGTTTCTGAAGAAGAAAAGATACGTACTATATTTGAAACCAGCAAGTTGTTTTTTGCAACATTAGGATATGCCAGTGAAGTACAGATTAAGGAAAATAAAGATGGCATTGCTGAGGATGCAGTTTCTACAGTTATCCATGGTGCAACTATTTATATGCCATTTGCAGAACTTGTGGATATTGAAAAAGAAGTGGAACGTTTGGAAAAAGAAGAAAAACGTCTTACTGGAGAATTAAAGCGGGTAAATGGAATGTTAAATAATGAGAAGTTTATCAGCAAAGCACCTGAATCAAAAATTAATGAGGAAAAGGCTAAGTTGGAAAAATATACAGATATGATGAATCAGGTACGGGAAAGATTAGCACAATTGAAGAAATAAAAGGATTAAAAATCTTTTGTATATAGGATATAAATAATTCAGAATTAGATAAGGCATTTGGAAAAAGATAAATTTCCAGATGCCTTATTTTTGTACGTAAATAAATCATAATAAAGTGTAACTGTTCAGAACCATGAACAGTTACGTTTAAACCCATAATGATTCGCCTTTGGCGAAGGGCTTAAACATTGTATAATTTACTTTTTCTTACGAAACACGCAGCAAATGCGTGTTTCTACCTGAATAGTTACAATAAAGTTAGCTTAAGTTGGTATCAGCAGATTATTATATGGATTGGTATGATGGAAAATATACGTATGGCTGTATATACGAGGAAGCTTTCAACAAGGTTAGGTTAATTGATAACAGTTGTGTGTGGGTATCCCACGCATATTTTTTTATAATAGAAATAGAATATTGAGAGATTATATAAATGGTTTGAACATGAATCTTTATATTGTTTTAAGTAATAAGTGAAAAAAGTTAAAAATATTCATGTGTATGTCATGTTTAAAAGATAATAAACATTGCAAGATATGAGAAAAAATGGTATAATATTTTATATATTAAAAGCAACTGAAAAAGAGGTGATTGCTATGGAAAACAAGGAAGAACAAAAAATTGTAGTATGGGTCTCCCCAGATGGATTATCAGCATTTATAAAGATTGAGTTACCAAATAATGAACAAGATTTAAAAGAGGAGATAAAAAAAGAATTAGAAGAAAAGCAAGTTGTTTATGGAATTGATTGGAATTTGATTGATAGTATCGTGAAGGAAAAAAGATATTTCCAGGAGTTTCAAATCGCTAAAGGTGTGGAATCACAATCTGGTGAGGACGGGTATTATGAATATCTTTTTGACCGGGATATTGATGTGAAACCAAGGATTTTAAAAGATGGTTCTGTAGATTATAAGAGCATGGGAGAAGTACCTATTGTTAAGGAAAATCAGGAATTGGCAAGATACCATCCAGCTACAGAAGGTAAGAATGGGAAAAGTGTACGTGGTGAAGAAATAATTGGAAGAAAGGGGAAAGATTTACAAGCGTTAAAAGGTAAGGGATTTACTGTTTCAGAAGATAAGACTTTATATCGGGCAGCAATAACAGGAAAAGTAACTGCCCAGGCCAGAATATTAAGGGTTAGCAGTTTGTTAGAAATTAATGGAGATGTGTCCATTTCCACTGGTGGAGTGAATTTTGCCGGAGATGTATTAATTAGAGGAAATGTTCTATCAGGAACAGAAGTGACTGTGCAAGGTGACATTGAGGTGAATGGCTGTGTAGAGGCAGCTACCTTAATTGCAGGGAAAAATGTTGTTTTAAAGAATGGAATGCAGGGAAATGGAAAGGGCATTATCCATGCAGGAGGTAATGTATCTGGTAAATTTTTTGAGCAGGTTTCTATTGAGGCGGAAGGTAATGTTTCTGCGAATGCTATTATGAATTGTGATATCCAGTGTGGAGATACGATTCAGGTGGCTGGAAGATTTGGAATTATTGTAGGAGGAAAAGTTTCTGCTTTAAGAGAAATTGAAGCAACCATAATTGGAAATATGGCAGGAACAAAAACTTCTCTGGAAACAGGGACAAAAGAGGATTTATTTATGAAAATGCAACAATTGGAGCGTCAATGTAACGAGATTTCCATAGAAACAGCAAAATATAGCAGTGCATTGAAAAAAATAACAGAAATTATAGAAAAACAAGGTATGGCACCAGATTTGCAAAGGAATAAGATTTCTATTATGCGTAAGAAAATTGAAAAAGAAGCAATATTATCTGACTTAGAGAATCAAAAAGCTCAATTGGCAGAAAAAATGGGAAAATGTTCTAATGCAAAAATTATTGTGGCAAAATCTATTTATCCGGGAGCTATTCTTACTATTAATGGGATAACAGAACGGATTAAAACAGAAAATTACAATAGTACATATCAGAAAAAAGGCTATGAAATTGGCTTTACTTCTAATATTTAGTCATGTTGTGACGAAAGATATCAATTGCTTGCGAAAAAACAAAATAAAAAAATTAGGAAAACTATTGACTTTTGGGTAGGGAAAACATTATCATGTATAAGAAGATGTACAGTAACTGTTCAGAACATACTCGAGGATTTGCTTGACAAATCCGGGTTTTACAAGATTTTAGCCCTTCGCTTTGCGAATTTTTATGGGCTAAAATCTCGTATCTGTTCAGGTACTGAACAGATACGCCGCACACAGTATCCGGTTTTATGTGCGGCTCTTTTCTACATAGTAAACACCCATGTCGTCTATGGCAGTATCATGAATGAAAGTTGAGGAGATTATGCTTAATTTTGAAGAAGAATTAGAAAAATTTCAGCCTAGCTTGGAAATTGAAAAGGCCGAAGATGCAATTTGTCAAGGAGATTCAGTGGATATCTTAGACTTGCTGCATGAATTAATGAAAGAAAAAGGCAATAACAAGTAATCAATTAAGATTAGTTAAGGTTGAATAATATTTATATGACGAAGAGGAAAGATTATGAATTGTCCAAAGTGTGGAACATATTTATTGTTTAAGAATAAACGTTGTGATAAATGTAAGGAAGATTTGGAAAGTTACAGAAGAATATTAAGTTTATCGAATAAGTATTATAATGATGGTTTGATGAAAGCACATGTCAGGGACTTATCTGGTGCAATTGTTTCTCTTAGAAAGAGTCTGCAATTAGATAAGAAAAATACCAATGCCAGAAATTTATTGGGATTGATATATCATGAGATGGGAGAAACCATCCAGGCATTAAGTGAATGGGTTCTTAGTAAGAATTACCAAGAGGAAAATAATGAAGCAGATTACTATATTGATTTGATACAAAATAATCCATCAAAGCTGCATAATACAAATCAAACCATTAAAAAGTATAATTATGCCCTGTCCCAAGCAAAAAGCAGGAATTATGATTTAGCAATTATACAATTAAAAAAAGTAATTTCAGGTCAGCCTCACTATATAGCAGCACATCAGCTATTAGCATTGTTATATATGAATCAGGGAGAAAATGAAAAAGCTGCCAAGTGTCTAAGAAAGGCACAAAAGATAGATATTAATAATACAGTAACGCTTAAGTATTTATCAGAGCTTGGAGTGAGTCCCAATGCAGTACGTCTGGATAAAGAGACGATGCGGAAGAATCTTACAAAAAATAATGTAGAAGAGCCACAATTCTTTTCTCCAGAGCCAGTTATCCGGGATGGCAAGATTAGTAAGTGGTCATTGATATATCTGGCAATTGGTTTAGTTGTAGGTATTTTGACAGTAAGTTTTCTGGTTGTACCCAATATGAGGAAGTCAATTAGTGCAGAGTATAACACACAGGCAATTGCTTTAGGTGAAGAGCAGACAAGAATGGCAGCGGAGATTTTAACTCTGGAGGATGATAAGAAAGATTTACAAACAACAGTTAAAAAATTAAAAGCACAAATTAAAAAAGTAGAAGAAGAAGCGGTAGATGAAACAATTTATGAAAAACTGTTTAGCGGAATTAATAAGTATATAGAAAAAGATATGGATGGTGCAGCAGAAACATTGCTTAAAGTGGATGTAAGCAAATTTGAAAGCAAGTCTGCAAAGAGCTTATATGCAATGATTCAGGAAAAGACATTCCCAAATATGTCTAGAAAGAAATATTCTGAAGGTTATGCATTTTATACCAGGGGTGCTTATGAAGATGCGGTAAAGACATTAAAACTTACTTTAAAGTATGATAAGAGTAATGTGAATGCAATGTATTACCTTGGAAGAAGCTATCAAAGATTGAATGATACTAAGAATGCAAAGAAATATTATTCAATGATTATTAATGATTATCCAAACGGACCGAGAGTAAGTGAAGCAACCAGAAGATTAGAAGAACTAAAAGAAGAATAATTGAGGATAATTGAAAAGGAAGCATAGATACAAAAGAAAACAATTGCTAGTAGGTAATTGTTTTCTTTTTTTCTTTTAGGAAAGTGTGAAAGTTTAGTGACTATTCAGGTAGAAACACGCATTTACTGCGTGTTTCGTAAGAAAAAGTAAATTATGTAATGTTTAAGCCCTTCGCTGAAGGCGAATTAATATGGGCTTAAACGTAACTGTTCATGGTTCTGAACAGTTACTAAAAATGAAGGAGGATGCAAAATGCAAAAAAGTAAGTATGAACTCAAAGGAAATTGTCTTGTAATACATTTAGGAAAAGAGATTGATCATCACTATGCTGATAGATTAAAAGAAGATACGGATAGAATTATTTCAAAAAATTATGTAAAAAATATTGTTTTTGACTTTGAGGGAGTAGATTTTATGGATAGTGCCGGAATTGGTATGATTATGGGACGGTATAAAAAGATATTGCATAATGGAGGACAAGTATTAGTATCAGGAGTACAAAAGAGTGTAGACCGTATTCTGCGTATGTCAGGACTCTATCAAATTGTAGAGCGTTGTGAAAATATAGAGGATGGTATCAAACAAATAGAATATAGATAAGAAAGGAATTAGAAAAATGACAAATCAAATGAGTATGGAATTTGACAGTAAATCAGAAAATGAAAGTTTTGCAAGGGTTGTAGCAGCTTCTTTTGCTACCCAGTTAAATCCTAATTTAGAGGAAATAGATGATATAAAAACAGTAGTTTCCGAGGCCGTAACCAATAGCATCATTCATGGCTACCAAATGGGAGAAGGAAAAATTTTTATGGAATGTAAAATAGAAGGAAATGATTTTCATATTACGATTATGGACAAAGGTGTTGGTATTGGTAATGTGGAACAAGCAATGGAACCTATGTTTACCACAAGACCAGAGTTAGAACGATCGGGAATGGGTTTTATTTTTATGAAAACTCTTATGGATGATATAGAAGTGATATCAGAGCCAGATATAGGGACAACAGTAAAAATGTCAAAGCGTATCTATGGTTAGGAGGGAGAGGCTTGAGCCAGAATGTGGAGGTGTTCCAATACATAAAAGCAGCACAAAGAGGAGAAAAAGAAGCACGGGATACCCTTGTAGAGAAAAATACTGGTTTGGTATGGAGTATAGTAAGACGTTTTGTAAACCGGGGATATGAGTTGGAAGATTTATTTCAGATTGGTTGTATCGGATTGATAAAGGCAATTGACCGTTTTGATGTGTCTTATCAGGTAGAATTTTCTACTTATGCAGTACCTATGATAGCCGGGGAAATTAAACGCCATATTAGGGATAATGGTATGGTTCGGGTAAGCAGAACCTTAAAGGAGCATGGGTGGAAGATTGGAAAGGCAAAAGAGGAGTTATGTATGGAACTTGGGAGAATGCCTAATATTGGGGAAATTGAAAAGAGGACTGGGTATACCAGAGAGGAAATTGTACTTGCCATGGAAGCAAATGCAGAGGTAGAATCCATTGACAAAACTATGTATGGAGTGGATGGAAAAGAGGTAAGTATATCTGAACAGGTAACTGGTATGCCTGGTATGGTTGGAAATTTGGAGAAACAGGGAAGCCAAGATATAGAAAAAGAAAAAGTATTAAATAAAATGCTGATAGAGACTTTATTAGGAGAATTAAACAGCAGAGATGCCCAATTAATTTCTCTTAGGTATTTTGGCGAAAAAACACAATCTGAAATTGCAAAAACATTAGGGATTAGCCAAGTGCAGGTAAGCCGTTTAGAGAAAAAAATATTACAAAAAATGAGAGAAAGATTATCAGAAAATTAGTTTTTGAATAATTTTTATAAAAAAGTGCAAAATAGAGAAAAAGATATATAAGAAATGAGGGAAAAAAAATGAAAGCAAAAATCTGTTTCGTAACGGTATTAACGATTTGTATTGTGGCTGCACTTGTATTGTTATTTGAACAATATGGAACGAAGACAGCAGATGGTTTTGATGGAGTACTTATCTGGAAGGAAAATATCGAAAGAGTATTTATATAGATACAAAGGAGGAGAAAATGCAGGAAAAAGAGTTATATATAAAAATAGAACAAAATATTGAGATATTAAATAAAAAAGTATATTTAAGTGATATTGCAAAATTGTATAGTACGGATAGCAAAATGGTTCATGACTTAAATAAAACAGAACTTATGACTATACAGGCAAAAGAAAGCACAAAATATACAGTTTCCATAATGAAAGTTGTAGAATTAATTGAAAAAAAATATCCAGGTTGTAAGATTAATAATCTTGGAGAACAAGATTTTATCATTTCTTATGTAGTACCAAATAAAAAGGGTAAAAAATGGGAATATGCAAAAGCGATTTTTGTGGCAGCGATTATAATGATTGGTTCTGCATTTTCCATTATGACCTTTAATGCAGATGTTAGTGTTGCAGAAATTTTTGAGAGAACCTATAAATTAGTGCTGGGACAAAACGCAACCAGTAATGGAATAGTGGAAATTGCTTATTGTATTGGATTACCAATTGGTATTGCGGTTTTCTTTAATCATTTTTCTAAAAAAGCAACCCGTGATGATCCTACTCCATTACAAGTAGAAATGCGTATATACGAGGAGGAAGCCAATACGGCGATGATAAAAAATGCCTCCAGAGAGGGGAAGACAATAGATGCTCATTAAGTATTTAATTTTAATTGTCATTGGCTTTGCTGGTGGATTATCCATTGCTGGAGGTACTTTTGCTTTTATTGTTATGATTGGTGTATTACCAAGATTAGCAGGAAGAACACATACAGCATGGGCTTCCTGGCAATATGAAAATATGGTGATTGCTGGTGGACTAATTGGAAATGTTTTATATCTATTTCCTATGAAAATTCCTGTTGGATATGTAGGACTTGGAATATATGGTATTTTTTGTGGTATTTATGTAGGGTGTTTTGCTATGGCATTGGCAGAAGTATTGAACATTATACCAATTTTTTCAAGGAGAATTAAGCTAAAGGTTGGATTGCCAATTATAATTACAGCAATTGCAATTGGAAAAGCCTTAGGGTCATTTTATCAAATGGTAATTCCTATTATAAAATAGAAAGGAAGAATGATTATGGCAAAAGAGCAGATAAAGATAGAGGATGTATTACAAGAAAAAAATTCTAATGAAAGAGACAAAAAATATAATCAATATGTAAAGCAGGTAACACCAACACATAATTGCTTGGAAAATATTGGAAAAGCCTTTTTGATAGGCGGAATTATATGTGCAATTGGGCAAATATTTACTAATTGGTATGGTTCCATGGGAGCAAACGAAAAAGATGCCGGTTTGTATACCACAATTACATTGATTACCATTAGCGTAATCCTGACAGGACTAAATATATATCCAAGATTAACAAAGTTTGCAGGTGCAGGAACTGTAGTACCAATTACCGGATTTGCTAATTCGGTAGCATCGTCTGCTATAGATTTTAAGGCAGAAGGTCAGGTTTTTGGTATCGGCTGTAAGATTTTCACGATTGCAGGTCCGGTTATTTTGTATGGAATATTTGCAAGCTGGATTCTTGGAGTAATTTATTGGGTTTTAAAAATGGTTGGAATGATGTAATATAAAAAATGGATTATAAATAAGAATAGGAATCAAAAAAGAGTCAGCACTAATGGCTCTTTTTTAATTAAAATATATGTAACTATTCAGGTAGGTCTTGCACAGTGGAGTATGCAAGACCTACCTGAACTGTTACCAAAAATTTCTTACAAATTATCCCATATATAGACAAATGATAGAATTTGGAATATAATAAAGTAGTGAATAATTATGTTAAAAAATAAAGTTGTTAGTAAACAGATATATTTGTATTAGGAGGTTGTCATGTTTTATATAGGAAATCATGTATCTTTCTCCAAAGGATTTCTGGCTATGGGAAAGTTAGAAACAAAGTTAGGCGGAAATGTGTTCGCATTTTTTACTAGAAATCCAAGAGGAGGGAATGCTAAGGAAATAAAGAATGAAGATGTTTTGGCACTTCTTCAATGGATGAAGGAACATCATTTTGGAAAAATTGTGGCACATGCTCCTTATACCATGAATTTATGTTCGGCAAAGGAAAAGGTAAGGGATTTTTCTTTGGAAATGTTAAAGGAAGATTTAATTAGAATGGAATACCTGCCAGGAAATTATTATAATTTTCATCCAGGGTCTCATCTGGGGCAAGGAGTAGAAAAAGGTATTTACTTGATTGCAGATGCCTTGAACCAGACTCTAAAGCCAGAGCAAAATACCATAGTATTATTAGAGACTATGGCGGGAAAAGGAACAGAGATTGGAGGAAACTTTGAAGAATTAAAAGCCATTATGGACTTGGTTGAGAGAAAGGATAAACTGGGAGTTTGTCTGGATACTTGTCATGTCTGGGATAGTGGCTATGATATTGTAGATAATCTGGACGGTGTGTTAGAAGAATTTAACCGTGTAATTGGTTTAGAACATCTATATGCCATTCACTTTAATGACAGTATGAACGAAAGAGGAAGTCATAAGGACAGACATGAAAAAATTGGAATGGGCAAGATTGGGATGGAAGCAATGAAAAAAATTGCCCTTCATCCAAAACTTGCAGGAAAACCATTTATTTTGGAAACACCAAACGAAGATGAAGGTTATGCAAAAGAGATAGCATGGGTAAAGAGTTTGCAGAATGAGTAGAAGTGATAATAATTATTAAGGAGGAAACCCATGAAATACATAATACCAGATTATTATAAGAAATTTTCATGTATTGGGGGAGATTGTCCGGATACTTGCTGTGCTGGCTGGAAGATTGTGATTGATGAAAAGTCTAAGAAAAAATACCGAAGAGAAAAGGGGTTTTTTGGAAATAGGCTTAACAATGAGATTAATTGGAAAGAAGGAGTTTTTCAACAGTACGAAGGACGTTGTGCTTTTCTAAATGATGAAAATCTTTGTGATATTTATACAGAAATTGGAAAGGACAAACTTTGTAAAACCTGTAGGTTATACCCAAGACATATAGAAGAATTTGAGTCTTTAAGAGAAATTTCTCTATCGCTTTCCTGTCCCGTTGTGGCAAAGCTTGTTTTGGAAAAGGAGGAGCCTGTAAAATTCCTCTATAAAGAACTGGAAAAAGAAGAGGAAGAATATGAAAATTTTGATTACCTGCTTTTTACAAAACTTATGGATACCAGAGAAGTCTTGCTTGGTATCACACAGAACCGTATGCTTCCAATGAGACAGAGAATTGCAATGCTTCTTGGTCTGGGGCATGATATACAAAGAAGAATACGGAATCGGGAATTGTTTTCTGTGGATTCTCTTATTGTAAAATATAAGAATAAAAAGGCTGTAGATTTTTTCGAAGTAAAAGAAAAAGAGTATGGTGGACATATAAGAGAGCGGTTGGAATTTTCTAAAAATATGTTTTGGTTACTCAGACAGCTAGAGGTACGGACAAAAGAGTGGGGAATCTGGATTTGCCGGGCAGAGAGAAAACTGGGCAATATGAGTATAGAAGAATATAGGAAAGAATTAGCAGCATTTCGAAAAATACATAGCAAAGAGGAACAAGAAAAGCTGCGTTGGGAGCAAATAGAAGAGCAGATTATTGTGTATTTTCTGTTTACTTATTACTGCGGAGCTGTGTATGATGAGAATCCTTATGCGAAAGTGAAAATGGCAGTCATTAGTTTGTTTGCCATAGAAGAAATGATGTTTTTAGAATGGCTATTCACCCATCAGAACATTGAAATTTCAGATTGGATAGGGTATGCATATCAGTATTCCCGGGAATTGGAGCATTCAGATTTGAATCTAAATAAAATGGAGAAGTTGTTGGTTGAAAAAGAAGAGTACCGGTTGAAGAGTTTTTTGTATTATACCTTATATTAGAGACTAGCGTGCTGGCATATACATCGGTTTTTACGATAGACATGATAACGAACCAAAGATATAGGAGGATATTATGGACACAGCAGAAGTGAAAAAAGTGTATTTAATTGATAGCGAGAATGTGGGAGATGTATGGGTTACACATATAATGGAATTTGCAAAAACAGAGGATGAAATTATAGTATTTTATACACAAAAATCCCCATATATGTGCTATGAGAATATTCGGAAATTAATGGAGACAGATAGAGAAATTATTTTTATAAAATGTGTGGAAGGGCAGAATGCCTTAGATTTTCAGTTAGTGACAGAACTTGGTTATCGTATTGGAAATGAAGAGGAAATAGCAGAATATGTGGTAGTAACCAATGATACCGGATTTGATGCGGCAGTACGTTACTGGAAAGCAAAAGGAAAGTTGGTAAAGCGATATAATGCAAGATTTTGCCAGCTTCTTTTAAATCAATATAGAAACCAAATAGAGAACGAAGAAAAGGATAATTCGGAAAAGCCAACAGAAGAAAAGAAGGATAACACAGAGAAGTCAACAGAGCAAAAACCAGAAGAGAAAGATAAATTGGAAAAGTCAACAGAAGAAAAGGATAATTTGGAAAAACCAAAAGAAGAAATATTAGAGAGTTCCAAAATGGCGGAGGAATCACAACTGGTTTCAAAAGATGAAGAAACATCAGAAGTAGAAATACTAAAATTGGATGCAGAAAAGAATATCAGGGAAGATGAGGAAGATATAGTAATAGAGAATGAGGAGGATAAAACACAAGAATTGATTTGCTCCTTACTGTCTTGTATTGGAAAGAATAATATTTCAGATTTTCATAATGCACTTGTTATTTTCTTAGGAGAGGAAAAGGGAAAAGAAGTTTATAAGGAAATTAAAGGAAATATTTCTGAGTATGCCACCAAGAAAAATATGAAAGAAAAGGAAAAGTTTAAGGTGTATTGCCAGTTGGTATTTGCACAGGATATTGTAGAAACAGAGTATCCAAAGAATTTTTCTAACTTTGTTTATGATGCAAAAGAAAAAAGAGGAAACCTAAATACATTCCGTGCAACTTTGTTAGAAAAATTTGGAAAAGAAAAAGGCATGGTGTATTATAATATTATCAAACCACATGTAAAGATTCTGAATCGTATACAAAACATTAAGTAGTTGAAAATAATACAAAAAGGCTATATGTAATAGAAAAAGCATGTAGCTTTCTTTTTAGAAAAAGGAGAGCAGTTATGAGAAATATAAAATTATTGATAGAATATGATGGTTCCCGTTATGCTGGCTGGCAGAAACAAAAAGTAAAAGGCAAAAGTGACACCATAATGGAGCGGATAGAGAATGTATTGGAAAAAATGGAGGGAGAAAAAATAGAATTGATTGGTGCTCTCCGGACAGAGGCAGGAGTACATGCATATCAGCAGGTTGCTAATTTTAAGACGAACAGCAAAATGAAACTTTATGAAATGAAGCATTATTTGAACCGTTTTTTGCCTATGGATATTGCTGTAATTGAAGTAGAAGAAGTGGAGGAGAGATTTCATAGCAGTTTTCATGCGAAATCTTTTCAATTTGAGTATAAGATTTCTATGGAAGATGTGCCATCTGTGTTCCAGAGAAAATATCAATATTATAGTTTTAAAAAATTGGATGGATTGAAAATGAGAGATGCAGCAAAGATTCTTCTTGGAAAACATGATTTTAAAGCATTTGCCAATAACAAACGCATGAAAAAATCCACAGAGAGATGGATTCGGGAATTGGATATTTATGTGGGAGTGGACGAAATGAGTATTACCATACAGGCAGATGATTTCTGGCCATTTTTTGCCAGAACTATTGTGGGAGTGCTGCTACAGGTGGGACGAGGTGAGCTGGCTTTGGAACAAGTGAAAGATTTGGTAGAAGGAAAACCATTAGATGTGGAACTTGAGATTGCTGAAGCAAAGGGGCTGTTTTTGCAGGAAGTAATCTATTAAGAAAGGGATTATGAAAGCACATAGCAGAGTTTAAACGACAAGTTAGTGTTTAGCAAGTGATCTGTTGAAGGATGAATTGTAACAGTTCAGGTAGGTCTGCACACTCCGCTGTGCAGACCGTATAAAAGAATAAAACAGGAAAGGGAATGGGGCAATTTATAATGCGAAGCTTGCCCCATTCCGTAACAGAGCAGCCCCCGGCTGAACTGTTACGATGAATTTAACAAAATCTTTGGTAAATGGTTGACACAATTCTTTCAGATTGTTATGATTAAAAGTATGGGTAAAATACGAGGAGGTTGAGAAAATGTCAACAGTATATAATCATAAAGAAATAGAAAAGAAATGGAAAACTTATTGGGAAGAGAATCCAGTAAATGTAGATGATGGCAAGAAAGAGAAATACTATTGTCTGGATATGTTTCCTTATCCATCCGGAAATGGACTACATGTAGGCCACTGGAGAGGATATGTAATTAGTGATGTATGGAGCCGTTATAAAATGCTTCAGGGACATTATATTATTCATCCAATGGGATGGGATGCATTTGGACTTCCGGCAGAAAATTATGCCATTAAAATGGGCGTACATCCAGAAAAGTCTACTGCAGAAAATGTTGCAAATATCAAGAGACAGATTAAGGAAATTGAAGCAGTTTATGACTGGGATATGGAAGTAAATACAACCGATCCTAATTTTTATAAATGGACACAATGGATTTTTGTAAAGATGTTTAAGGAAGGTCTGGCTTACGAAAAAGAGATGCCAATTAACTGGTGTCCTTCTTGTAAGACTGGTCTTGCTAATGAAGAAGTGGTAAATGGAAAATGCGAGCGTTGTGGAGCAGATGTAACTAAGAAAAACTTAAAACAATGGATGCTTCGCATTACCAAATATGCAGACAGATTATTAGCAGATTTAGACAAATTGGACTGGCCGGAAAAGGTTAAGAAAATGCAGGCTGACTGGATTGGTAAAAGTCATGGTGCAGAAGTAGACTTTAAAGTTGAGGGAACGGATAAAGCAATTACTGTCTATACTACAAGACCAGACACTTTGTATGGTGCAACCTTTATGGTACTTGCACCAGAACATGCTATGGCAAAGGATTTAGCAACAGAAGAGACAAAGGCAGCAGTAGAAGATTACATTTATCAGGCATCCTTGAAGTCTTCTGTAGACCGTATGCAGGATAAGGAAAAGACTGGTGTATTTACAGGTTCTTATGCAGTAAATCCAATCAATGGAGCAAAAGTTCCTATCTGGTTATCTGATTATGTGTTGGCAGACTATGGTACAGGAGCAATTATGTGTGTACCGGCTCATGATGAACGTGACTTTGAGTTTGCTACTAAGTTTCATATTCCAATTATTCAGGTAATTTCTCCAGATGGAAAAGAGAATCCAAATCTTACAGAAGCATACACCGAATCAGGTACAGTTATTAACTCTGGAGAGTGGACAGGCTGGGATTCTGCCCAATTAAAACAGGAAGCACCAGAAATGATTGAAAAACAGGGAATTGGTAAGAAAACAACCAATTATAAACTGCGTGACTGGGTATTCTCAAGACAACGCTACTGGGGAGAACCAATTCCAATTGTACATTGTGAAAAATGTGGTGCAGTACCAGTTCCAGAGGAAGAATTACCATTGTTACTTCCAGAAGTAGAAAGTTATCAGCCTACAGGAACAGGAGAATCTCCATTGGCAGATATTACCGACTGGGTAAATACTACTTGTCCATGTTGTAAAGGTCCTGCAAAGAGAGAAACCAACACTATGCCACAATGGGCTGGTTCTTCATGGTATTTCCTTCGTTATGTGGATAATAAGAATAACGAAGAATTGGTTTCTAAAGAAAAAGCCAGTAAATACTTACCAGTGGATATGTACATTGGTGGTGTAGAACATGCTGTATTGCATTTACTATATTCACGTTTTTATACTAAGTTTTTATATGATATTGGAGTAGTGGATTTTGAAGAGCCATTTAAGAAGTTATTTAACCAAGGTATGATTACTGGTAAGAATGGTATTAAGATGAGTAAGTCAAAAGGAAATGTAGTCTCTCCAGATGATTTAGTAAGAGATTATGGTTGTGATGCATTGAGACTTTATGAATTGTTTGTTGGACCACCAGAATTGGATTCTGAATGGGATGATAGAGGAATAGAAGGTGTATACCGTTTTATTAACCGTTTCTGGAAGTTAGTTATGGATAGCAAAGAGGCAGATGTAGCAGCAACAGATGAAATGGTTAAGCTTCGTCACAGAATGATACATGATATCAGTACCCGTTTGGAAAGCTTTAGCTTGAATACGGTTATAAGCGGATTTATGGAATACAACAATAAGTTTATAGATCTTGCAAAGAAAGAAGGAGGAATTGACCTCGAAACCCTTAGTAATGCAGTAATTCTATTGGCACCTTTTGCACCTCACGTTTCTGCAGAGTTATGGGAACAGCTTGGTAACAAAGACGGAGTATTCCAACAGTCATGGCCAAAATATGATGAAGAAGCTATGAAAGATGATACAATTGAGATTGCCATTCAGATTAATGGTAAGACAAAAGGAACTGTTTCTATTGATGTAAATGAAGCAAAGGATTCTGTACTTGCGAAAGCAAAGGAAGTTATTGCAGACAAGCTTACTGGAAATATTGTAAAAGAAATTTATGTTCCAGGAAGAATTGTAAATATTGTTATGAAATAAATGAGATACAAATCTAAAATGTTGGAGAATTTGAAAATTAAAACTATTTAAGCCTATATTTGATATTCAAAAAGGAGATTACTATTTATATATAGTAATCTCCTTTTGAAATAAAACGTAACTGTTCAGAAACATGAATAGTTACAATAAATCTAAAAATTCATTTTCATTCTATTTGTTCTCTATATATTTCATGATATCTGATACTTCACAATGAAGAATAGAACACAATTGATCCACTGTATTTGTAGTAATGCTTTTTCCTTGTTTTATTGCATAATATGTAGAACGAGGAAACCCCTTCTTTGCCAGTTCGTACGAACTGATTTTTTTTTCTTTCATGGTTTGAAAAAATGGTTCATAACTAATCATATTAACACCTCATATCTTAATTATATGGGGATAACCAAATTTTGGATATGTACGAAAAACCGTACATATCCATCAAAACTATTCTTTTTTTTCTGTATCAATATATTCCATCACCTCAGAAACAGAACAATTTAATAGTTTACACAATTCGTTGACTGTATTTGTGCTGATACTGTTTCCCTTTTGGATTGAGTAATAGGTGGCTTTTGCGAATCCTCTTTGAAATAGAGCATAGGAAGTAATATTTTTTTGCTTCATAGTCTGAAATAATGGCTGATAGCTAATCATTTAATCTTCCTCACTTTATATTAGTTTATAAAAATATTGTAAAGTTATACTCGGATATTGAAAATGTACGAATATCCGAGTATAATAGTGTATGTACGAAATTACATACATAAAAGGAGGAAAAATTAGATGCATGATGATAAAAAAGAGATACTTGAAAGAACAAGAATAAAGGATATTGTACATTATCCATTGCCTGAATTTATATCAAAGGAAGGGTTCTTAAATCTGGAAATTGGAAATGATGAAAAAGGCATACAAACAGATTATAGGGCAATGTATTTTATGCTTTTTCATACAATTACTTGTGCATTGGAAGTTTTACAGGATTTGGAAGAAGAAACTGTAAGAAAAGCTTGCAGTATTTTAAAAAATGGGCAAAGTAGAAGCGAGGAAATATATATAAAAAAAGACAACAATATATAAGTATTCAATAAAGTTAGCAAGAATTTTAATGTATGCTGAAAATAA
Organism: uncultured Clostridiaceae bacterium; assembly: GCA_947177415.1. Classification (GTDB taxonomy): domain Bacteria; phylum Bacillota; class Clostridia; order Lachnospirales; family Lachnospiraceae; genus CAG-411. The sequence continues at coordinate 136 of CAMWUK010000072.1, read as the reverse complement.
GTATTTAATACGAATTAGTATTGATTGTATACAAATAAGAATTATCATAATGAATCATTAGAATAGAAATGTAAAAAGTCTTGAAAAGAAAAAACAGTATAGGACAAAACAACAGAAAAAAGAGCTAAAGTTTGAA
>CAMWUK010000071.1 GCA_947177415.1 uncultured Clostridiaceae bacterium | reverse complement strand
AATTTATTTATGCAATTTGTATATCACTTTTGCAGGTTCTGAATAGTTACAAATATTTTGACAATTTTTCTCCCCACCTGCCGATACGTTTATATGTAATGCATTTGCAAAGAAAATCAGTAAACTTTCCATACTTCCTGTAAAATATGTTAAACATGAAGTAAGATGGTCTTTGTTCTTTTGCCTTTGGCATACGGCGAAAAATATTCTTCCAGCTATAAATCTGTTTATAAATCCACAGGTATCCGTCATATAATTCCTCTACTGACATTCCCTTTGGATCAAATACAACATGTGCTGTATTATACAAAGACAAATCCTTTGATGTAATACGGTCTTCTTTTTCAAAACGTTCATATAATGCCGTTCCGGGATATGGTGTTAAAATATGGGATGTCACAGTTTCGATTTTATTTTTTACAATCCATTCTAATGTATAACGGAATGTCTCTTTTGTATCACCATCAAGTCCAAAGACAAAGCTTGCATTAATCATAATTCCCCGGTCATGAACTGCTTTTATTGCTTTTTCATACTTACTTATATCATTTTGAATTTTATGCACTTTATCAATGGAATTAGGGTTTATACTCTCAAATCCAATAAATAAGCTCTGGCAGCCACTCTCTTTCATAAGGTCAAGCATATCTAAATCATCTGTTATATTTATCGAAACTGCTGCGTTCCATTTAAGTTTCAACGGTTGGATTCTTTCAAGGAATTTTCGTGTCCATGCAGGATTCCCTGCAAAATTATCGTCGATAAACATAATATGCTTAGAACCAATAGCTTGAATATCCTCTATTACATCTTCTATTTCTCGGTTGATATATTTATGATTTTTGGCACTATTATAACAAAAATCACACTGAAACGGACATCCTCTGCTGGTATGGACAACATTACAATAGAGATATTCACCACTTTTTATCATATTGTAAGCTGGTGGAATAATATCTTTTCCACAAATGGACTTGCTACATGTATATATTTTTTTTAGATTACCAATCTTATAATCCCGGATTATATCTGGCCATGTTCCTTCTGCCATTCCCACACAAAGGACATCAAAACTATCTTCTGGAATGGTATTGTATGCTGTAGTTATATGAATTCCTCCAGCTACTACAGGAATTCCTTTTTTACGAAATCTTGCTGCTATCTGGACAGCAGCAGGAAAGGTATCGACTGTAACAGTAATCCCTACAATATCTGGCTCATCATAGGTAATATCCTTTATATTTTCATTTTCTATCACAACATCATACTCACTGCGAAGTATATTAGCAACCGTAAAAAGTCCCAATGATGGTGCCATACGTATTTTTATATCTGTATCCATGGGTCTTTTTTTCATTTTGGGTTGTATCAGCTTAATGTACAAAACATTATCACTCCTGTCTGCGAATTGGATAGTCTAAAGTATCTTCTATGTAACTATTCAGGTAGAAACACGCATTTACTGCGTATTTCGTAAGAAAAAGTAAATTTTGATTGTTCTAAACCCTTCGCCGAAGGCGAATTATTATGGGCTTAGAACGTAACTGTTCATGGTTCTGAACAGTTACTCTTCTATTTGTTTTTCATTGAATTCCATTTTGTCCCCTGTTTTACAAAAAGTCAAAATAATCACTTTCGCTTCCATCATAATTTATCAGCATTTTTCCGTTCTGCATTTCTTCATTTAGCCATTCTCCAAATGTGTCCCACTCTTCTGTAAATTCATCCATTTCATGATTCCAAAAGATTATAACACCATCTTTTTCATTTGTACGGCTCAAATCAAATCCATAAACATCTCCCAGACATGTCCTTGCAATAATAAAGAAAAAGTCAGGCATTCCACATCTTTTGTTTATATCAAAATTATCTTCTAAATATCCCACACCTTTTTTACGTTCTCTATCACCTAAAATACCAACAATACTTGTTCCAACTGGTGTTGCAAACAACTCCCCTCCATTATTTATCTTTAACCATTCTCTATAATAAAATGGTAAACAAATATTATATTTTCCCTCAAATTCTAATATTTCCTGTTCTGTTATACCTTTATCTAACACATGAATCCCATCTGTGTATTTTCTTAACTCTGAATAAAAACTATTAAAATATTTTTCTAATTTTATCTTTGTCATAATTTCTCCTTCCAATATAGTTAATTCTCTATAGGTAATTGCGAAACTAAATTTACTCTTCGAATAATTTTAATTTAGAGTAATCTATATCTGTTCTAATTCCTTATAACTTCCAAAAAGATTTGCCATATGGACTAAGGATGCTTTATAATAATGAATTCTTCCTTATAAATATCTAACAACTCATTTCTATTCGATGCCATAATTATTTCTCCTAATGTTATATATGTAAAATTTTAATTTTTTTACTATTAATTTATCTTTTATAAGATCATATGTCAACAAGCTATCAATTTATAATATTTTTCTGATTCATTCTCAAAAATATCCATTCCTTCAACAATGTATGCCTCTGTCAAATATCTCCTTGCATTATTCAATTCTCCTAATTCATAATAACTTTCCCCTATCTTTAGATTGATAAATGGATTACCTAAACCGCCTGTACATTTTAAGGCTTCATTCATATAATTTATTGCTTCATTATACTGTTTCTTATAATAATACACGTCACCAATTGCAGCATACAGCCATGTTGATGCTTCCCACTGATATTTGGACGATGGAATAAGATTTAAGGCTATATTATACTGTTCTAATGCCTTATCCCATTTTTCCATTTTTGCATAAAAATCCCCTAACTCACTTAATTCTAATATTTTTTCATATGTTTTTTCATCTAATTCCATTGTTTTTCCATCTAATTCCATTTTCTCTCCTATTTCATAAAAATTAGTAATTCCGAAATAGAAATTTTTATACACTGTATCATTCGGTCTAAAGCATCTTCCATTTGATTTTTCATTAGCCATCTTCATATATTTTTTAGCATTTTCATAATCACCTAATACATAACTTGCTCTGCCAACCCACATATCTTTTTCCGCTCCCTTATCATACTGATCTCGCTCTGGGTCTGCTAATAACACTCTATTCATCCATTTTAATAAATACTCCTTATTATTAGTTTTTATTGCAGCTTCCAATATATATGCAACAATATGAAAACTCTCATCATATTCATATTTTTCACCAGGTAATAACTCCCATGCATCTTCTAACATCTTAATTGCTGCTTCTGACTCATTGCCCGAAATCATTATTCTACATTGTGCTCTAATTTCCTCAATTTTTTCACCTAAAACACCTTCCACACAAGCCATAATTATTCCCTACTTTCTAGCAATCAGAATATTTTTCCAATTTTGTCATAATTTCTCCTTCTAATATGGTTAATCCTCTATAGATGCTGATATTCCATATTTTGAATATACTTCATTGTTTGTTCATCTGGTATCATTCCTAATTTTTTATATCGCCATACTGCACACTCTCTAAAGTCATCATCTAATTCATCATAAGAACATTCTACAATATATTTTCCATCATCCCACAATGTAAATACTAAACTTTTCCACACTTCCTGATTATACTTACACAATTCCTCCTGAATCTCATCTGCAATATCATCAAGTTGAGACAAAATATCATTGAATTTACATCGATCTATTTTCCCTATTTCTATATATTCACTAGCTAGTTTAAAAACTCCATCTTTTTGAATATAAATGCCAAACGAATTATGTCTTTTGTCTTTACAGATTCTCACAACTATCTGTTCCCAACTTCCTTTAGGCAGGAAATTTACAATTTCTCCTATTTTTTTATAATATTCATCAAGTTTTTCTAAAACTTTATTTTTCTCCATAATTATTCTCCTCTTTTTGTCTATATAAACAATAAAATTAGTCAATCCCATCATTCTGAAACCTCGATAAATGCTCGTATGGTAAGATCAATCGTCCCCGGTAAAGTCCGCATCCATCATTAATCAAACTGTTATTTACCGCTGTAAACATATTTACATCTACATCTTTTAGTTCCAGTTTCTGCAAAAGCATTCCACGTTCATAGGCTTCATCAAAATAAATGCACTCTCCTTGTGAAATCACATCTCTTTTGGAACGTTCTATCTCCTGCATTTTCTCATAACCCAGATGGTTTGCAGGACCAATCTCTGCATAATCATCCATATCCTTGGTTCTAAGCTGAACCTCCATATAACATCTGGCACTATTATCATAAAATGTAATATGCAGTGACTGATAACCATAATTACCTTCTTCACAAATGTAGTCTCTGTAATATGGTTTCAGTGAATCTCTTAAAAATGGTGATGTACTTTTCTTCACTTTTCCACCAGGCTCCATTGTAAACCCTCTCTCCTTTAAAAATTCTGGAAGGGTATTTGCAATCTCATAAAGATAACAAAGTTCCTGTTCTTTCCGGCTATTCACATCTTTCAAATGACATTTAGGCAGGGAAATTATAATACGGTAAGCAATCAAATCACGAAAGCAATTCAGACGTGCCTTGAGTTCTGATACATCAGGGTATTTTCCATGCTTTTTGTAGTACTCATAAATATATTCCACAACATAACCATTAAATTTTCTTTCTGCACGAATCAGCGACTTGATACGCCCCTTAAAAGTAAATGCAAGGAACGGATACTCTTTTGCCATATACATATAAAAATCACGAATCTTCTGGGACTGTGATGTTAGAAATTCATTATGTTCTAATAACTCTAATATCTGACACAGAAAATTGGAATGCACAAGGTCAATCTCATTATGATTTTTCTCTGCTTCCTTACGCAAATCACCACTATATTTTTGTAAAATCCGAAATACTGTATCTCCAGAATAAAGATAATCATTTAGTGTAATCATAGTGCTTCCTCTCAATTTCCATTTACTTAGTCTTTTTCCTTTGCCTATCATCTAATATATCCATTATAACACAAAGTAAAGAACAAGGACACAACTACTTCTACAAAAAAAGAGACCACATCCCTAAGAATCCAGTCTCTTGTAACAGTCTCTCCATTTTGTTATTCAATTAGCTTGGTAAATATAATTTTTAAAAATCAAAATCTTTCCAACAACCACATAAACATGACCGAAATAAAAAAAGCTACAATACCACCTATTAAAGCTGATAATACTTTTTGATAAGGACGTTTTCCATACTCCTTTGCTTTTTCGATTTCATCCAATCGTTTTCCTTCCACAAAAGCCATAATTTCTCTGTAGGTCTGAATATTATTATTTTTCTTGTATTTCTCAATTTTAACTGCAAAATACATTGCTACCACAAACAATATACCAAATGCAATTAACCCATAATAACCCAGAAAAACAACCAGTGGAACAGGTGATACAGTTACTAATATAAGTAATGGTGTAAGTATAACACCATACTGAACCTCCTCATTCATGAGGGGATTGCACACTTTGCGTGCCAGATGCGTGTTACATGTCTTTTTTTAACAATATTCCTTATCAAATATTTTTTCTATATCGTCTCATCTATATGATTTTAATATACTTTTGTATCTATTTCATACATTTTAATCTACACATTCTTCAACTTAAACTAACTTTGATTACATTTTAGTCTAAGATTTAGTCCAAGATTAGTCCATCTTAGTCAAAAACCACCTTGCAGCATGACCTGTACCACTCACATCAACGATTCCATCTTTCTTCATAGACTGAAGAATGTTGGAAACTTTTCTTGCTTGTTGCTTTTCGTCCATGATTGCCGGAAGTGCCCCTTGCAATATTTCTTTTATCTCAGATGTTTTTGCACTTTCCATCGTTTCTAACGTATTAATGACTAACTGACGGTAAACATCTCTATTTAACCCCTTATTTTTAACATAATCAACTGGTGTTCCAACCATATTGGCTACTTTATAAGACACGAAAATATTAGGGTATCGCCCCTCTACCAAACCCAATTTTCTTAAAAACGTAAAATCCTCTTTAGAAAGGTTTTCCTTTTTTTGAACTTTGTCTAACAAAAACACTGTATTCAAATCCAAGTCCCCATTATTATGAAGTAGCTGTGTATAATTTCTATCCAGAATTTTTCCATACAATATTACCTTGACACGATTTATATCTTCTAAATCATATGTTGGCAAAGGGAAGCATTTCTCTCGTTGTATCTGGTATATCATGGGTATCCCCATCGCATTTGTGTCAATCATATACAAATTAACCATGGCATGACACAAAAAGGTATTTCTGTAATATGGTGGTTTATACCCCTCCTCCAAAGTCCGTTCTACCGTTTCTGGTATAAAACTACCCTCATTAATAAATACCAGCCTATCTTCAAATTCCTCTACATTAATTTTTCCTCTTAATTGATAATTGGAATGTGCAATACAATTATTCAAAATTTCTTTTACTACATCAGGGGCATACTGTTCCACCTCATCTGGAAATAGTGTCTGTTGCCCTGCAATATAACGATATTTCTCATTTCTTATCTTTGCATATACCTTATCTACTGCTAAAAGGAGTGGCATATCAAAGTGTTCATATGCCTTTACAGAACCATCTGCATTATACAATGTCCAAGTAATTCTTGGAATAAAACCATCAAACAAATATAAAGATTCTTCTTTTCCCAACAAAATTAATGCCGTATTGGTTACTTTTCCTTTTATAAGCAACCCTGCTTTATTTAATATTTCGATATCAGACATCTTCTCTAACATCTCTGTTGATTTCTTAGAAGCATTCTGCTTCTTTATAAATAATCTTCTGGCATACTCCACTGCCTTAAAGTCTAAATCATCCATAGTTGCATTTTCTACGATTTCTTTAGACCAATCTACTCCAATCTGACTGCGGATCAAATCTACTTTGTCCATAGAAAGTGGACATGTATTCTCATCCTCTCTGGCATATGCTGCACCATTCCATGTAGTTGGAATCCCTCTAAGGGCTGGCGGAATTTGAAAAGCAATAATTCTCTTTCCTTCCATTTTTATCTCATAAATTTCCATAAAAGTCATTCTTTCATTAGTTCCAACCACAATTTCCTTTTTAAGATGCTGTAAATTTCCGTCTTTACGATATTCTGTACCAACAATATTACGCTGATTGTCTACACCGAAGACTAGCCATGCTTCCCTTTTCCTCCGGATATTTGCCTCATTACCCAAAGCAGAGAAATATTTCCCAATATCCTTGAATGAGTAATTCAGTTTTGCTTCTTTAAATTCTACAACCTCATCTTCAAAATTATCAATCATTTCTTTTATTTTGATTTTGAGCTGTTCTTCTATATAAATCATGTCTATTCCCTTCTGTCTCGACTAATATCGAACTAACCTTAAACTAAAATTTTCACACAAACATCGCAAAAACTTATATTAATCCTCCGCAATTTCACTAAGAATTTTGTGTAATTTTTGCATTTCATCTGTAGTCAGTGTTACTCCCTTACCCATCTTCTCACGGTTTGGAGTCCGCTCTTGTATAACATACTTCGGTGTAGCACCTTCCATGATATAAGATTCAGTTCTTTTCTCCAACCTTTGGCACTTTCTGAAAGCGTCTTTAGCTCTTCTATGATTTCATATTTGATATCTGCTATACGCTCCGCCAACACTACTTTAATCACAAAAATATTTACATACTTTTAAACAACTAATCCGCATCACATAGTTCATCTAGCAATCCACTATATTCTGCATATGTTTCGTGTATTAATAATTCATATTTCTCATTCTCCAATTCAATTATATTTAATGTACCATTTTCATTAAATTTGTCTTTATCAAATCCAATAAATGTATATATTGCCTGTGGTTCATCCTTTGTTTTATCCAAAACATACTGAATTAAAGCATCTCTTTTTTCATCATCAGTCTCTGTGTTATTCAAACTATCAAAAACTATGGGATATTTTATTGCATCGGCATTAAATTTACTTCTAAGTCTAATTAACAATAAATACCATATGACAGTGGCTATGTTCTTATTGCTTCCACTTGCTTTAAATTCATTCATAACACTTTTAATTTTATCCATATCAATTTCATTCATTCCAAATTTAGCAACATCTGCAGAAAGCCATGCCTTATAATGGTCATTAACATTTTTTTTCTTCTGGCTATATTGTTTTATTTCCTTTTTAATCTCTTTTAATCCAAGTTCCCTTTTCTGAATAACCCCTCCGTTTTCAGTCAATTCCTTTATAATACTATCCCTGATTTCACAAAAACCTTTATATCGTAAAGCATCATCAATTTGTTTGTTATTTATATGCATTGTTTCTTGATAATCTTCCATCTCCTTTAAAAGAATTTTATATTGTTCTTCTTCTTTTTCTATTGACAACTTAGCCTCTACAATATGTATCTGAAGCTGATTTTTTACACTTATTAAGTCTTCTTTCAATACTAATTTTTTGCTTCTTTGTCTTATTGTTGTTTCAATAATTGAACCACACTCAGGACATATATGTTTATTTAATTTTTTTAAATTATTATTTGTATTCTTTTCTTCGGATTCGATTTGTTCAAATATTGTTTCCATATCAATCAAATCATTTCTCAAATTCAATAAATTATTTTTGCTTTTCTTAAGTCTCATCAGTATTTCTTCATACTCTTCTTTTTTCAACTGCATCTCATTATGCAAAGATTCTTCATCTAGAGAAATACATCCACCTTCCATTCTTTCCTCTATATCATTTTGCATTTCTTCGAGCAATGCATTGCGATTTTTGAAAGAAAAAATTTCAGAATCAATTTCTTCCTTCCTCTTAACTAGTTCATAATATTCTTCATCATACACTCCAAGATGATAATATAAAATATTTTCTTTAATTTTATCATATTGCCCCAGTTTATCAAAGGATGTAAATTTACTGCAATCATAATGATCTTGATCCAAAAAAAATAACAAATAATTAAATACAGGCGGAGTTATCTCCAGTTTGTTTTCTTGTCTATCCGGCAACTGAACTGCAAACCCAGTGTATTCTACCAACTTTTTTGCAAGTTCTCTTGACTTTATTGTTGTAAAAATCAGCTTCTTCTTGTCATCAAAAAATTTAAACAAACTTCCTGCACGATAAATAAAATAATTATTATCATTTATACAGATTTTCACCACAAAAACCTTTGTATGTTTACTAAAATTTTTATCAAAAAAAACCTCTGCCCCCAATGTGTAATAAATACTTCTCATAATTACAGACTTTCCCCTATCGGTGCCATCTTCTTGTCTGGTTGAAATAATATTAATCCCTTTAGAAAATGATATTCTGCATGCTTTTTTCTCTTCTGGTGAAAATATATAAAGCGTATCAATTATCAAACTCTTCATCGTAAGCTCCTTCCACATATTTATTTACGACAATTACATAAAAAACAATCTTTTCTGCATTATTATATTCTATCGGAAATGAAGCATGGAAATTATCTATTAATACTTCGATAGTTTCCTCTAGTTCCCCAAGTTCTTCTGCTTCATCCAAATATTTAACAATCTCTTTCTCTATTTCCTTTAGCATTAATGACTTCGGAATATCACTTACCAATTTTGAAAGTGCCTTTTTATACAATTTTCTGTTTCTTAGATTTGTCATAGCATCAATATATTGCTCTGCCTCTTTAATACCAGTTTTAGAATCATGTGCATGATATTTCATCATTTTCAAAAAATCTTCTCGTGTTATTCCTTTTTTTTCACACAATTCTTCATAATTGCTAATTGAAAATTCATAGCACGCCTTATCTTCTATTTCACTATAGATTAAATTATATAACGCATTAGGCTTATCTGGTTCACTATTCATTAATATTTGGAAATTACTCGTTAGTTTTCCAAAGACCTCATTTTTAGGATTTGCCAAATTAATCATTGTGTAAATATAATACATGCCTGATAAATTTACACTTTCTACTCCAATTTCATCCTGTAAAACTTGCTTTATTTCTTCCTTCTTCCTATCTGACAAATTTTCAAATTTGTTTTCCCCAACAACTATATTATCTATATCATTCCAAGGACCATTACTTACAAGTGCTAACTTAATATTCGCATCACCATCCTTATTTAATACATATAACTTTCCTAAAATGGAACCCTGTGAATTTTCTGTTTCTTTTTTAGTTAATTCTTTAAATGTAAAATTTTTGCCATTTTTTCGTGTCTTAATCTGGTAAAACTCTAATTCATTATCATAATGGATTTCAAAATCACATTTATAATCAAAAATAGCCACAAATTCCTTCTCTGACTGCAAAATGTCCAATATTTTATCAAGTCCCCAAAGAAGCTCAGCACGAAATCTATTTTTACTACGGCTTCCTGATAAATCATAAGGTAAGCCCATATAGTATTCTTTTATTTCCATAATTAACTCCTTTCTTGACACTTCAACTACACACTTCACAATCATATACTACAATTTACCAGTAGCCTCATCCTTCCCCAAACCTCTTTGCCAACTGTTCAAAAGAAGAGCTCTCCTGTATCTGTTTTGACGGAATAAACAAATATTGCCATTCCTTATAACCATTTGCCTTTCCCCATCGACTTACTACCTCGCAATATTTAATTGCCCGTTTTTTCTTTGCAACTACATCTGGCAGATTCATCTTATCTTCCCCTTTTACCTCGACAAGATAGATTTTCCCATCAGTTTCTACCACAAAATCCGGCTCGTAGGGATGTCCATGATTATATGTAATATTAAACTCCTGTTTTGCTGGTCTAAGCCAATTCTTTACATCCTTATCGCCCTCCATTACCCTCGCTAATAACAGCTCCGGATAACTGTCAAATTTTGCAGAGTTAAAAACACCTTTCCTTATTCCGTCAAACAGAACCGATTTAATATTTCCTGTATACTGAGCATACAGGCTCATCCTTTGCACAAAGTTATAATGCTGTGTAAGGTTATAAGCCCTTGTTCCAATCACTTCTTCTACCAACAATCCATTTTCACAATAAAAATTCTGCATCATCTGATCATAAATCTGGTTTGCAATATCCCGCTTATACATCATCACAATATTCTGCATCCCATTATTTCCATACAAATCACAATAATGGTCACATAACTGTGTAATTAGTTTAAATAACAGTGTCGAACATTTTTCATAGTCTATCTCTGACTTCATGCGTAATTGGCTTAAGATTTCTTTCTTTGGGTTATATCCTTCAAAGTCAATCGCGTCTCCCTTAATACGCTCCTTATCTGACATATCCTCTAAATTTTGTATTAACATTTCATTTTGAATTGGCACATGCTTAAATACAGATAAATCCAAATCAAAATCCACAAAACGGTATTCTTCTACTCCCTCATCTGTTATTTTGATTTTAGGAATAGGAATAAACTTCTCTATAACTTCCCTGTGCGTTTTTTCAATTTTTTGTTCCATCCAGACACTCAGCGGGTTTTCATTTTGTTTATATATTTCTCCTAAATCCTTATCTTCAATAATCTTTTTCTCTACTTTTGCTGCAATTTCCCTTTTCTGGGCATCTGTTACCTCTACTGTCTTTTCTTCTTGGATAGCACTGACTATCTCCTGTGTGATATTTTCCTTTGCTTTCTCAAATAAATCTTCTGTCTGGACAGAATGTGCAAGTCCTGTTTCCTCATAATCCTTTTCGTGTTTATCATCATCCAAAGGCAATTCTATCTGTGTGTATGCACTTTCTTCTTGAACGATATCTTCCACTCGAATCACATTTCCTGCATGAAAAATGGAATCGCCTTTTCTTGCCTCCTCCAAAATGTCCTGAAACTTATCATGTGCTGTCAGCATAACCGCATCCACATCTGGATTATTGGTTCTTTCTCCGTATGGTAAACGGAGTCCCCTTCCCACCATTTGCTCACGTAGCACTTTAGATGCAGCGGTACGAAGTGGAACAATAGTATATAAATTATTCACATCCCAGCCTTCTTTTAGCATATTGACATGTATCACAATTTCTATCGGATTATCATTTCTCTCCACATCCAATAAAAGCCGCATATTAAATTCACTCTCCGCACCACGCATTTTAGAGTGTACTGTAATGGTTTTATTTCTGTATCTTCCATCCCGAAATTCATCGGATTTTACAAATGTTTCCACCCACTCGGCATGTGTTGTATCCTGACAGACAATCAGCATAAAAGGTTTTACAACCTCCCTGCCTGTTTCATCCGCATACCACTCCAACTTTCTCTTTGCATTTTCATGACAGGTTATGCCATCCAGAATCATCAGCTTATCCAGTTGCTCATCGCCAAAATTATAGAAGTCTATATCTGTACGGGTAACAGCAAAGGGCGTTCTGGTATAGCCATCTGCAATCGCCTTGGATAACGGATACTCATAAACAACATTTCTGAATGGGATCTGTTTTGCACCCTTTTTCCATAAAGGAGTCGCCGTCAGCTCTAAACCAAGCATCGGATGCAGATTGTCAAGTGCAGCCATTCCCTTTGCAGCCCTATAATGATGGCTTTCATCCATAATCAAGATCAAATCATCCAATGAAGATATCTCATCATAGAACGACTTTCCAAGATTTTCCGTTACATCCTTCATCTTGGCATCTTCCTTGTTGAATTTATCTATATTGTAAATATAAATGTTGATATCCGATTCCCATAATCGAAGATTTTTATCATGATAATCGTCATCTGTTACTATATTGGGAGGATTAAGAAAACATCCTACACCTTTAAAAACATATTTGGAACTTGACGGATCGCCTAAATCCTTCTGCAATTTATCATAAATGGTAGTTCCTGGTGCAACCACAAAAAAATTTCGAATACCATGCATGGTATAAAGATATGTAATAAACGCTCCCATCAACCTTGTTTTCCCCACTCCCGTAGCCAGAGCAAATGTAATAGATGGAAAATTTCTTTCAAAATCCGTACAAATAGGATACATCGCAGTAATATCACTAAGTTTTTCTTCCAGTTTTCTATCCTTGGATAAATTCACTTTGGACATAATAGAATTCAATATCTTCAGCGAATCCTCCTGCGGTGTCCTAAGTGACATTACCCCACTGATATATTCTGTTGTATATTGCAGGAAACGTGTATCATTCATCACTTTCCATCTCCTCATCTTCATAGATTGGTGGATGAACAATATTCAGTGCATAGTCATCCTTTCCAAATTCACAACGTCTCAAAAGCATCTGCGGAATTTTCTTTATTACAATATTATCATAGGCTTTATCTAGCCCATTATCAAAGGACTTACAGGCAATAATCAAATACTCATCCTCCTGCATAGTATCTTTGATAGAATCCAGATAAGTGCCATTCAGATGGCGGGTAGTTACAAACAGATAACTGTTTTCATTACCTATTGACTGTTTCCAAAATAAATTTTCATCTGGCTGATATCGGAATCCCTCATGCAACGCTATCGCTGCCGCCAACATATCCGCATCATATTCTTCATTAATGATGTATTCCCCAAAAGCATCCTCATTAATGAGTGTAGGTGCTAACTCGTAAAATCGGTAGCCACCGCCACCTTGCCAGCCAGTAGACGTTGTAATTCCTCCTTGATCTTCTCCAGCAATCACTTTATCAAGACGTGCTTTACAATGCGTATATGCATGTTCTCCCATTTCGATGCCAATATAGTGCCTTCCCATTTTGTGGGCAACTGCTGCTGTTGTGCCAGAACCAAGAAAGGAATCAAGAACAAGATCACCCCTAGCTGTAGCCATATCAAAAATACGCTGTATCAACGCTTCCGGTTTTTTCCCATTGGGAAAAACAACATTTCCCTCTTTCGTCAGATTTTTCATCTGTCCTGTATAATCCCAATATGTGCCTTGCGTATCTTTTTTATATAGTTTTCCATCAATCACTTCGCTAGTATCCTGAAGCCATACAAACAGCCTGCATTTTTCCCCTTTATAAAACTGCTCGTATACTTTCCCTTTGTTTTTGCCTGTTTTTGGAACATATTCTATTGAAATTACATCCTCATCAATCCTTTGCTCTTTTCTATAATCCATGACTCTAGATCTAATAGAACTTTGAGCATTAGTTGTTTGGAATATTTTAGTGCCATACTTACGATATGCCTCTTTTTCTGTAATTCTTTCCTCCAATGCTACCTTTTTTACGGATTTTATAATTACATTTTCTCGTAAATATACTTTAATTTCATCACCATTTCCATCCTCTGTTGAACCAATATATTTCTTTTCTCCCTCATCAAATAGTATTGAAGTATATTTCCAACTCACACCATTATCCAAATATTGCTGAATCAATTCTGACATCTCTGTATATTCGTAAACACTATTAAATACAGGCATGACCGTATATTTTTTTGCATATGCCAAAATAAATTCGCAATTTTTTTTCAGTCTTTTATCTTCTCCACCACCTGACGCACCCGCAATATTTTTCATATTTACAGATATCATATTAATAAAATTATTGCGTCCAAATATCTCATCACATAAAACCTTAAGATATGCTTGCTCTTCATCGTCAATCTGAATCCAAATAGTTCCATCCTCAGAAAGTAAATTCCGTAATATCTTCAGCCTTTCCCCCATAAGCTCCAACCAAATACTATGCTCCATATTATCATCATAATGCTCAAATGCACTTCCAGTATTATAAGGTGGATCTATGTAGATACATTTAACCTGTCCTGCATAATCTTTTTCCAAAGCTTTTAACGCAAGTAAATTATCGCCATGTATAAGCATATTTTCTGTATCTGAATCTTGGCTACTATTTGATAATTCTGTATTTTCTATCAGCAGACGTGGTTCAACACGAATTGGTTCATCTTTGCCATACCACGTCAATTCCAATCTGTTTGCCATTGTAACCCCTCCTCTGGACATATGGATACAACCATATATAATAAATATTAACATATTTCAACGATAGAAGCACTATATTTTTTCAATTAAATTAAGTCTTGATATGTTACTGTTCTATCAATATCTATCTCCTGTGCAAGTATATAGCATAGAACAAAGTGGGCAAGCCTGCATCAACTCCTCTATAATCTCTCATTCATGAGGGGATTGTACACTTTTCGTACCAGATGCATGTTGCATATTTTTTGTAACAATATTCCTTACGCATCTGTGTACATCCTAGGCGGAGCGTTTTTACTTTACAGAACAAACTTTCCTATAAAGCGACCATGCCTCGCAAGCGAGACACCACCATGAATGAAAGTTGATTGCTATGTGCTACGCACTCCCGCAATCACCAACTGTCTATATTTCTTTGCAAGCAAGCTTGTATGAAATATAGACGTTTGTCAGGACTTTCATAGTAAGTAATAAAAATGCCTGCTGACGCAGGCATCACTATAAACAGCTACATTTGTTCTTTCTTTTTCTTAGAAAATACCACATATAACACAGCACCAAGGAAAAAAGTACCAATTGCAATAAACTGGGATGTAGATAATGCTCCCACACTTCCACGGTTGTCATTTCGCAGAAACTCAATACAGAATCTGCCTGCACTATACAGTAAAAGATACATAGCTCCCACTGTACCATCTGCTTTTTTGCATTTTTTATGATATAACAACAGCAGCCCAAAAATGAAGAAATCTCCCACAGAAGAAATCAACTGGGTTGGAATTAGTGATACATGGTTTGGTGCAAAATTTGATATGGTATAAGTAATACCAATCGGTAAATCGGTCTCTTTCCCATAACAACAACCTGCAAAGAAACAGCCAATTCTACCAACTCCTTGTGCCAGAACCACTTGTGGCATAACTAGATCAAAGTATTGCAAAAAAGAAACCTTCTTCCATCTACAATAAATATAACCAGCTATTACACCACCAATAACCCCACCATATACTACATAACCCTCCCTAAAGTTCCAGAGGATAGATGGATTCTCTAAAATCTGTGGAAACACCGTAATATAATATAAAATTCTGGTTCCAAGTAACCCACCTATTACCGCACAGTACACCAAATCCGAAATTACATCTGTGGAGAGTTTCTCCTTCTTGGCACGGTACATGGAAACTCCCACAGCAAGACACAAACCAATGGCTATCATAATGCCGTACATATGTACGGTTATCGGTCCTATATGAATATCATTAATCATTTTACTCTCCCTTACTATGAAACATTATTGGGCGTTTGCGAAACTCTCATTAATTTAAACCTCAATTATTTTGTGCAGATTTACATGTCATAGGCAAGGTGCTGTCGAAACCGTCGGTACTTAGGTGCTGTATTTTAGCACCTTATGTACCGTTACGGTTGAGAGCAGTGAAAACGTACCTTGCGTTGATATGTGAACTCTGTGCAAAAATTCAACGAATATATTGAGTTTCGCAATTGCCTAATGGCTATTTTGCGTTTGCTGGTTCAACGTTTACATTCTTTCCTTTGATCTTGGAACTCTTCATCACTTCAATGACTTCATGGGCATACTCCCTTGGTACTTCTACAAAGGTATACTTGTCAAACATATCAATTGTTCCAATCAGCTTACCAGGCATACCAGTTTCCCCTGCAATAGCACCTAAAATATCTCCTGGACGGACATTTTGTTTCTTACCAATATTGATAAACAGACGAACCATGCCTTCCTCTGCACCAGTATCCCCATAATTTGGTATCTTTTCTTCTTCTGTCTGACCATACTCTCCCATAGTTGCATATAAAAATGCTGCTGCCACATCAAGGGAAGTATATTCCTCTTCATTTACCTTTTCTTCAATCACATCAATCATACGGCTTAAATCTTCATTTGCAATGATATCATCTATTTTTGCCATAATCTTTTCAATCTTTGTATCCGCAACATCATTGGCAGAAGGAACTTTTTTTGCAATAATCTTTGTCTTACAATAACGTTGGATATCTCTTAGCTTATAAACCTCTTTCCCTACAACAAAGTTAAAAGCCACCCCGGTTCTTCCTGCACGTCCGGTTCTTCCAATACGATGTACATAATATTCATCGTCTTGTGGTATATCATAATTAAATACTGCCTCCACATCATCTACATCAATTCCTCTTGCTGCCACATCTGTTGCCACAAGAATATCAGTCTTGCCATTACGGAAACGGTTCATTACCCTGTCACGCTGTTGCTGTTTCATATCTCCATGCAAACCTTCTGCAAAGTATCCCCGTCCTTTTAATTCTTCTACAAGAGTATCTACCCCACGTTTTGTATTACAAAAAACTACAGATAACTTTGGTGCATAAATATCCAGCAATCTGGACAGAACCTCACTCTTATTCTTTGGTCTTACTTCATAATAATACTGCTCTACCTTTGGTACGGTAAGCTCTTTCTTTACCACTTTTACAATCTGGGCATCTTTCTGGAACTTTCTTGCAATCTCCATAATAGGTTTTGGCATAGTTGCAGAAAATAATACTGTCTGCCGTTCCTCTGGAATTCCACTTAATATTGTTTCAATGTCCTCACGAAATCCCATATTTAACATTTCGTCTGCTTCATCTAGCACCATCATATTTACATGGTCTAGCTTAACAGTCTTTCTACGCATGTGATCCATGACACGTCCAGGTGTTCCTATCATTACCTGGGTTCCTGACTTTAAAGAACGGATCTGTTTTACAATATCCTGCCCTCCATAAATTGGAAGAACCTTAATTCCATGTAAAAATTTTGCCAGCCTGCGGATTTCATCTGCTACCTGAATTGCCAATTCCCTTGTAGGACACAATACAATTGCCTGTAAATGTTTATTCTTCGGATCAATCTTTTGTAATAGTGGAATACCAAAAGAAGCCGTTTTACCGGTTCCTGTTTGTGCCTGTCCAATAATATCCTTTCCCGACATTACCACTGGAATTGCTTTTGCCTGAATTGGACTGGCTTCCTCAAACCCCATCTCTTTCACAGCTTTTTGTATCTGTGGTATCAAGTCTAACTCTTCAAATCTAACGTTTTCCATTTTTTCCTCCTTTAATAATTTACTCTGAAAGTCCTGACAAACGGCTATATTTCGTGCAAGCTTGCTTGCAAAGAAATATAGACATTTGGCTGGCTAAACTGTATGAGTATGTAGGGCGGCAGCCCGGAATACGAATACAGTTGGTGATTGCGAGAGTGCGTAGCACGTAGCAATCAACTTTCATTTTTCTTACAAAACACACAGTAAATACGTGTTTCTACCTGAATAGTTACATTTCAAGAAAACCTTACATTAGGCTGCCATAATAAACTATAGACATAGAAATAGAAGGCATTGCAAAACAATCTGCAATTGCCTCCCTCTTTTCCTTTGTATCATATATTTTAATCTGACTTTTCTTCTTTAATAATATAATCCAAAAACACCAGTCAGTATAACATGTTTGACCTTTTCCTGTCAACCTTCTTCTACATTTATTTCTTTTTTTGTTCACATTTTGCAATTTTTTCTCAAAAAAAATTGCGAATTAGTGTTTTTTTCTATTGCGTATTGTCCTATTTTTCAGTTATAATGATTACAAGTGCAAAATATGAATTATATTACTTTACCCTAAAGGAGTTTTGTGGTTATGACAAAATTAGAGGAATTACTTTGTGCTTTGAAAAAAAAGGTGATTTTTATTCAAACACATAATTACCCTGATCAAGATGCTTTAGCAACTGCACAAGGACTGAAGGTTTTATTAGAACATTACGGAAAACAGGCAATTGTCTGTTATAAAGGCGAAATCGACAAATATAATACAATTAAAATGATTGAGCTTTTACAACTAGATCTGCTTCCTGCAGATAGTATTGATTTTCAAGATGATGATGAAATCATTCTGGTAGACTGTCAACATGGAAATATTAATGTAACCGATTATTCGGGAATGGTTGTTGGCTGTATTGACCATCATAAGCTACAGGATACCTCTCATTATACTTTTTTTGATATTCGTCCAAATATAGGAGCATGTGCAACAATTATTGCTTCCTACTTTTATGAAAATAAGATACCTATTGACACTTTACTTGCAACGACTTTGGTTTATGCCATCCGCATGGATACCAACATGCTAACCCGCTCTGTTTCTGATACGGATCTTAAACTTTACTGCAAACTTCATAAAATAGCTAATCATCAGATATTACGCCAACTAGATACATGTACATTAAGGTTACAGGATTTAGATACTTATTATAATGCTATTGCCAACTTAAGAATATACAATTCCCTAGCTTTAGTTGATTTAGGTCCAAATTGCTCAGAATCCATTATGGGGCAAATTGCTGATTTTATTTTAACTTTGCGTGAAATAGATGTTATAGTTACTCACTCTTTCCGGGATAATGGAGTCAAATTCAATGTTCGCAGCAGCCGCTCTGAACTAGATGCCTGCGAAATTGTCCGCATGGCTCTTGATACCTTTGGTGATGGGGGAGGACATAATACCATGGCTGCCGGATTTATACCGGATGTACCAAATTCTTCTGTTGCACAAACGATTTCCAATATCACAGAAGAACGAATTATTGAGTATGTATGTACAATTATGAACTGGCCAAAAAGAAAGCGAAATAAATTCCGTAAATTCCGCCAGTTATTACAATGATAATATATTAAAAATATAATGTTTCATGTTAATAAAAGTTTATCATCTAAAAACCAAGCAAAAAACTGCCCTCCAATTGTTAAACTTTTTGGTCTAACTTTTGGGGGGCAGTTCACTCTTCTGTATAGTTGTTTTTTATGGATTCCTCCTCATAATACTTTCTCCATTTTCTTTCAGCCAGCTCTCCTGCTTCCTATAACTTGGCAGTACCCGTTCCACCTCATTCCAGAATCTTTTAGAATGGTTCATTTCTTTTCTATGGCATAATTCATGTACCACTACATAATCCAAAACTTCTTCCGGTGCCAGCATTAACAGGCAATTAAAATTAAGATTCCCTTTTCTGCTGCAGCTTCCCCATCTGGTCTTTTGGTTTCTTATAGTAATCTTGCCGTAAGTAACTCCCACAATAGCAGCATAATAATACACTCTTTGAGGAATTTTCACCATGGCTTTTTCTGCCAGTTGTTTAATTTCTTCCATTGTAAGCGGTTCTGTTGGTTGATTTAATTGTTTTTCTTTCATTAGGCGGAGATTTTTTTCAATCCACTCCCGTTTTTCTTCCACAAACTTCTGAATATCTGCATTTTTCATCCGATAGGGTGCTCTTACTAAAACACGTGCATCTCTGGTAATTTCAATTGCCAGAGTTTTTCTTTTTGTTCTAATAATATTCATAAATAGACAGCTTTCTCCAATCTTCTTTGCGTTATTTGTAAATACTCTTCACAATTATCTATCCCGATAAATTGCCTGCCATACCGCAATGCTTCCACACCGGTTGTGCCAGAGCCACAAAATGGATCCAATATAATTTGTCCCTCTTTCGTTGATGCCAGTACAATTTTCTCTAATAAATATTCCGGTTTCTGTGTCGGATGTTTCCCTTCCTTCTTTTCTGAGGGTTTTGTCAAACTACCTGTCCATACGTCCTTCATCTGCTTTCCACCATTCATTTCTTTCATTTTTTCATAGTCAAAAAAGTGACGGGATTTCTTTTCATCTTTTCTTGCCCATAATATGGTTTCTGTAGAATGTGTGAAACACCGGCAAGCTAAGTTTGGTGGCGGATTGGTTTTCTGCCAAGTTATATTATTGATAATCTTAAAACCTTCTTGTTCCAATGCCATACCTATAGAATAAATATTATGCAAAGTTCCTGATATCCAAATACTTCCATTTGGTTTTAACACTTTTTTACATAGCCGTATCCATTTTCTATTAAATTTGTGTTTCTCTGCTACACCAGTAGTCTTTGCTGCATCCACTTTATCCCATGAACCTTTATTGACAGAAACCATTTTTCCACCCTGACAGGTAATACCATCATTGCTTAAAAAATATGGTGGATCTGCAAATATCATATCTACACTTTCTAATTTCATCTTGCCTAATATTTTAAAGGAATCCCCCAAAATAAGTTGTGTATTATCTGTCTCATAATACGATGTTACTTTTTTTATGAATATATTCTCCACTATATTGACTCCTTAAAAATTGCATATAATAACTTCTTCTCCTACACGTTTTGATGCATCTGCATTAATCATCCGTTTTACACTTACTGCGTCAATCCTATATCCTTTATTATCATACAATTCATGTATCAATTCTGTATTATGATTTGTAAGCATACAATAACATCCTCTATTGGTTAATTCATCATAAAGCTTTGCCAGCCGCTTATGACTTTCTATATCAAACCCTTCTTTTGTATAAGACTCAAAAGAAGTTGGTTTCAAAGGAGCATAGGGACTATCCAAAAATATAAAATCGCCCTCCCTTGCATCCATACAAGCATTTTCAAAGTCACCTTCCATAATTGTGATGGTTTTTAGATAATCCGATATTGCTATAATTGCTTCTTTATTACAGGATGGTCTCCGGCTTTTATTATATGGCACATTAAACAGCCCTTTACCATTTACACGGTATAACCCATTAAAACAATGTTTGTTTATAAAAACAAACAGTGCAGCCAGCTCCTCATCAAATTCCTTTTTCATCAATTTATCATTATAATGTTCCCTCTTTGCATAATAATATGCTTTTCCATCTTCCCACATACCAGTATCCAAATCATTAATACAGTCTAAAAATTCTTTGGGTGCATTACAAATCTGTTGATATGTATTTATGAGTGCTTTATTAATATCATTAATTACAGCATCTGCTGGCAGCAATTCAAATACTACAGCTCCTCCCCCCACAAACGGCTCATAGTATTTGTTATATTTTTTTGGCATTCTCTCTTTTATCTGTGGCAATAATTGCCGTTTCCCACCAGCCCATTTCACAAATGGTGCAGTTAATTTGTTGTTCATTTTTTATTCCTCATCTCTCTGAAAAGGGTTATTGTGCAAAGTCAAAGTCCTACAGTGAACAGTAACCTGAAAAGTCCAAATACTATTATAGATGAAAAAGTTCAATTCCTCAACCCATAGTTACAGTAAACGCATTAAATAAATGCGTTTACTATGCAATACTTTTCACTATAAGTGAATTTCTTTTTTATATATATCATGCGATAATATTCACAAATAGTGAAAGAGGTGCAAATATGCAATTCCCAACAGATGAAGAATTATACAAAACTATTGGATGCAATATTAAAAAATATAGATCAGCCGCACATCTTACGCAATCGGAACTAGCGGAAGCAGTTGATATCAGCCTTAGTTATTTATCGAAAATAGAGGCTGCTGGTTGTAATAAAAGTTTGTCTATTTCTGTATTAAACCAGATTGCTAACACTCTTAATGTTGATATTACAAAATTTTTTAAGGAGGATTTTAAAAGTGAAACTCAGAGAAGCAAAAGCGAAAATTAACCAATTAACCAATATTCCTTTTAAGGACTATTTAAGCGAGGAACATTATCACAATATTATAAAAAACAAAGGACGTACTGGACAAATTCTTGAATTAACCATAGGACTGCAACTTTCTAATACAACTTTGGATTTCGAGGATGGGGAGTTGAAATCTAATAAATGCAATTGTACAGGCAAACCCCTGGAAACTATGTTTATAACACAAATTGCCTCTATTGTTGATGAATTGCTATCAAAAAAAGATTTTGAGGAAACAAAACTTTACCAGAAAATTCAGCATCTCCTTTATGTGCCAATTAGCAAAGATGGTTCTCCTGATGAATGGATGTACTTACCTTGCATTGAGGTAGACTTGTCTCTTCCAAAATATGCCCAATTAGCACAGCAACTTCGGGAGGACTACTACAGTATATGCGAACAGATGAATGACCAATTATCCTCATCTAATAACGCAACTCTACATACTGTTAATGGCAAGTATATTCAAATCCGTACAAAGGATGCCCAACCATACACACCTATTTATTCTGAAAAGTATGGACGTGTTGTTTCGGATAAGAATCGTGCCTTTTATTTTAAAAAGGATTTTATGAAATATATTACGTCTTTGGAAGATTGAAAATGAAAATAAGAGAAAATGAGAGAGGAAATCCGACTAGTATAGAATCAATGTCACTTTCCTGACAGCTACTAGTCACTTCCTCTTCAATAGCAGATTTTACACTTGTTTTACTGTTTGTTCATGTTCCATTATCTGAGTGCCAACTCTTTTCCTTCGATAATGGCTTTTACTTCTTCTACACTTTTTTCTGTTATCTCTGCTATTTCTTCTAACGGAATACCCTTTTTATACATATTTATAATAATCTCTGCTTTAGCTCTTGCTTCTCCTCTTGCTTCTCCCCTTGCTTCACCAATTGCAATTCCCTCTTCCTTTATTCCCTGGCTCAAATTACACATGATATTCACATCCTTTCTTATTTCATCCTCTATTGGAATATGATACTCTGTTTCCAAAATATTTAATTTCTCATCCTCTGAAAGGTCTTTTGATAGCAATGCCCCAAGCAGGCGGTGCAGTTCATACTTCTCATCATGCTTTGGTAATTCATTTGCTATTCCAATCATCACGATATTTAATAAATCAAGATTTCCCTCATGCTGGTAATTTCCTAACAGCTTATCGTATGTTAAATGCACATGCCCCATGCTATTTTCTTTCATGTTCATACATACCCAAATACTAAATACGCTTTTGATATCATCATAATTTGTATTTACGAAATCTCTTTCTTTTTGAGAGGAAACCAGACGGCTTATATAAAAGATTGCCCTGTTTAATATTTTATATTCCGCAGGTGCATCCTTTTGTGCTTCCACATTGATTATAATCTGCGACAGACCATCTTTCATGCGTACATAAAATACTATGTCAAATCTTACCAGTCCTTCATTCTTTTCACTGCTTTCTGAATTGAAACCAACTATTCGTTTTCCTTCTTTTTCTTTTATGGCATTGGTAAGTCCTGGTTCTGTTGGAACTGTGCTGATATAAGGTATACCCTCTATAAAAGATTCTGCTTCTTTCGGATTCATTCCTTTAAATTCATTAACAGTCTTTACCAGTATATGTGCTAATATGCTCTTATTTCCCAGCAATCGTTTTGCACTATCATCATACTGGGCATCTCTATCGGTTGCCTTTACTGCATTTTTTATCTCTGTATTCAAAATTGTCCCCCATTTTCCATAAAGTGAAAAGTATAATGTCATTTATAAACAATCTATTTGTTTGCCGTAACTATTCAGAACCATGAACAGTTATGCTTAAGCCCATAATAATTCGCCTTCGGCGAAGGGGATTAAACATTACAAAATTTACCCTGAAAGTCCTGACAAACAGCTATATTTCATGCAAGCTTGCTTGCAAAGAAATATAGCCATTTGGCTGGCTAAACTGTATGAGTATGTAGGGCGACAGCCCAGAATACGAATA
>CAMWUK010000070.1 GCA_947177415.1 uncultured Clostridiaceae bacterium | reverse complement strand
CCACTTAATTATGTAGGTGGTAAATATAAGTTATTAAAAGAAATTTTACCATTGTTTCCAGATGATATACATACTTTTATAGACTTATTTGGTGGTGGTTTCAATATAGGTGTTAATGTAAAATGTAACAATATTATTTACAATGATTCATGTTCTCAAGTTGTAGATTTATTAAAACATTTTTATGAAGAAGAATATGAGTATATTCATGAAAGAATAATAAATACAATAACACATTATGGATTAAGCCGATCTGACATCAATGGGTATGAACAGTATGGTTGCAACTCGAATAATGGTCTTGGTGAATATAATAAACCCCAATATATGAAATTGAGAGAGGATTATAATATTTCTCCTGATTGGGTAAAATTTTATACATTAATTACCTGCTCATTTAGTAATCAGATTAGGTTTAATTCCAAAGGTCAGTTTAATATGCCTTATGGGAAAAGAGATTATAATTTATCTTTACAAAAGAAATTGAAACTTTTTGTAGAAGAAATGCACAAGAAAGACATACATTTTTGGAATAAAGACTTTAGAGAATGTAACTTCTTTTCTGGTGATTTTATTTATTGTGATCCACCATATTATCACTCAATAGCTACTTATAATGAAAATGGAGGATGGTCTGAAAAAGACGAAAAAGATTTATTAAATTGTCTTGATGTTATAGACATTCATCATGGGAGATTTGCATTGAGTAATAACCTTAAATATGATAATCCATTCCTTGATGAGTGGAAGAATAAATATAATGTCTATTACTTGAATGGTGATTATAGTAATTGTAATTATCAAAAGAAAGATAAGAGTAAGGATATAGAAGTACTAATTACAAACTATTAGATTTAAATCATCGGTTTCATAGGGAGGGAGGTGATAACCATACCAGATTGTAAAAAATGCATATTCCCTTTATTGAAAGGATGTCCAGTTATGGGGAACATAAATAACGCAGCTTGTCTAAATTTATATAAGGACAGAGAAACATGTAAAAAAGAAGATTGTTTTGAGTGTAGATGGCTGAAATATTGTAAAGATATAGGACTCAATTTGAATTAGGTGGTGATGATACATGAAATGTAATTGCCCGTATGCGAAAGATGGGTTTGGACAATGGTGTGATAAAGTTGGTGGAAAAAATAATATGTTTGGTTATTGTGAGGATGCCTATCCTAAAATTATAAAACCAGAAAAACATTCCAAACAAAAGAGAAGAAACAAGAGGGAACGAGATTTAAAGTATAAAAAACATCTTAAATTTCTTGCTGAAAATGTTCAAAGTTGTCTATCACCTGCTATGTATACAAACAGAATTTTTATAAATGGACAGTTTGTAAAAAATCCTAAACCATATTATAAAAGACTATATCGTGGTAGAGGGAAAGGAGCAAGTTGGTATTACAAAAAATTATCTAATAAGAAAATTAGAAGATACAAAGGTGATATTCTTAAAGGAAACTATTGTCATAAGCTATATGACTTTTGGTGGCAATTATACGAAGCTATAGAATAATGAAATTGTAGATAAAGGATAAGCATACGTATATTTACATTTGAAGGAGAAATAAATGACACTAGAAGAGAGAAATATTTTATATGAAAAGATCGATGAAGCATCAATTGAAGTGAACACACCTATGAATATTCAACAGATTAAGGCATTTGTAAAAGGTTGCGAATATGCGTTTGAGACATTTCTTGATGCAGTTGATGAAACATATAGGGAGACAAAAAACGATTAGAAGGTAGGTGAAAATATAAAACTAGAGGGTAGAAAATATTGTGAAGACAAATATAGATGTGATTTGACAAAAGAACTAGATATGTTAGCACATTTAACAGAACAAGATAATTATGAATTTTTCCACCATTACATATTAATAGACAATTGCAGTAGACGAGAAAAGTGTCTTAACATCAGAGTTCCTGGTGGAACTGTTGGAGGTGTTTGGATTGATGATAATAATGTTATTACGAAGATAAAAATTGATACTAACTATGTAGTTGAAAGTTATCAAAGTAATGTAAATGAAGTGATTCAAAAGTTTGTTGGAGAAGAAATAGAATGGTAGTTAGTTTAAATTTTCATTTTATGGTAAACGAAATCTGGGAACTTAAGTGTGAGTTCCCAGATAATGAATTATTGATTATGTACTATTTTTTAGTATTGCTGTTATGTTCAGATTCAAACTCTATTTGTAGAAATTTATAAAGTGCTATTTTCCATCTGACTTTTGTTTTCCCTTTTTTGGGTATTTTTGATAGGAAAAAATAGAATACAAATCCAAGTAGAAATAGGATACTGATAATAGTAATAAATAAAAGTATATTTTCCATAGCATGTCCTCCTTTGCTTATTAAAAAAAGTAATATTTACAGTGTTTACTTACTATATGCTTGATTAATAATAAATATTACTATTTTTGAGAAATTTTTTAGGGGACATTAAACAACTCTTTCATGGTACAAATGGAGATGAATTATGGCAATTAGAAAGAAAACAGAGAAGCAGCTACAAGAAGTTTATCAGAGAAATATGAATTGTCGTGGATCTTTTGAAAAAGATTCAAGTCCAGAATTACATGAAATGTGTAAGAACTGTGAGAATTATACAGGAAATAAACACGATTATGCTGAGTGTAGAGAAATGCAGTGTTTTAAAAATTGGCTTGCATTAGAATATCTGGATTGGGTAAATGGATATTAAGATTTAAGGATAAAGAATAATGGTAAAGAAAAAATTAAGATATGGATATGAATTTATTACTTGTCCAATATGCAAATCGAAAACTTTTGATTATTATTCCTATTCTGAATGGGGTTGGGGAATAGTAGAACAGCATGGATATTGTAATAGATGTGGTTATATTATTGAGCAAGCCTATTCACCTTGCATGGAAGCATTCTTGGATGTCACAAAGGGATTTAAAAATGGAATTGGTGAATATGTTTCAAAAAATATTAGAAAACATAAAAGGATAAGAAGAAAGCTGAATTTGAAAAATATAGAAGTGAACCCTAAATGGGCATTTTATACATGAATTTTTTGATGATAGGAGGATGTGATTGAAAAGAAATATATTTATTCCAAAAACAATTAATGTAGGTTATCAGAATCGTTCTGGTACATACACAGGCAAGCTGGCTTATGTCATTTACTATGATGAAAAAGGAAAGCTGCGTAAAGAAGCATCCTGGAATAGTTGGAGAGATAAAAAGATTCCTAATGAAGAATTTGATAATGTACCAACTTCTGGATTCGTATTGAATAAAAAAGTTGGTGATTATTCTTCAGGTTGGGATCACAGACAAGCATATTGTAGGGTTTATGACCCTCGTAACTTTGAATTTGAGATTACTATTGAAAATCTATTGTATATTCTTGAAAATGCAAATTCTATCAAAGGAAAAGGTCTTGAGGGAGAATTTGTTTATGGATGGGATGGCAAGGATTTAGTACTTATGCCTGTAGAGTCTCCTGATTATCAACGGATTGTAGAATATAACAGAGTGGTACACAACAAAGAAAGTATAAAAGCAAGAGATTTAATCATTGGTGCTACTTACTTATCTAAGAATAATGATGAGCAAATCTATATGGGTAAATTTGAACACTATGATTATGGTGGTTCAGAAGATGGTAAAATGTTTTGGTTTGCATATAAATATCATGATTATGATTATGTAAATGGAGAAATGGTATATAGAAAAGAATTTGAATGGCGATTTGTAGCATATAAAAATTTATCTGGCAACAAATTTATTAAGTGTATAGAAGAAAGTTGCACTTCTGAATATGCAGATCTCTTTGAAAAATTAGAACATGATGAACGTTATTCTCCATATGACAGCTCTAAAGATAAATATATCCAATATACATTAGATGAATTTATTAAGTTCTTAGATAAAAAGTATGCAGAATATTATAATTATCCAAATCTCAATAATGACTCGTTCGAGTATGAGGTATATAGAAAAGATGGATTATATGGTTGTAAGATTCCTTGGCATTGGAATAGAAGAGAAAGTAAAAACAAAGAAGACTATAGAAAGCGTTTTGAATTTAATGTAATAGAGAAGCCTAAGAGATATAGCTGGTCAACACAAGAATATGAATATGATTTTGTTCCTTTAACAGTGGAACAGTTATATGAAAAATTACAACCTTGTTACAAGATTAAATATTTAAGAAATGGAAATGAGAAAGGAAGGGAAAATTATTATTATGGCAACGAAGAATGATGAAAGAGTTTTACAACTAAAAGAGATAATTGAAAAGAAGAAATTAGAGTTAAAGAGTGTAAAAAAGTTTACACCTCTGACCAATTGTGTCCTTGATTTGGAAGGGCAAAAATATAATCTGAATGTTCTGCAGCTAAATGATTTACAGATATTACTCGTGAGGTTGAATATGTATCGGATATCTGCAAAGGAGCTTGGGATTAATTTAGAAATTTCAGGATATAACATTGCTGAGTGGATCACGGATATTAAATGTAAGATTGAGATTTTTGAGTATAAAAAGAAAGAAACTGAACTGAAGGCGTTAGAAGCAAAGTTGGACAAGATGTTATCTGACGAAAAGAAAACAGAGTTGGAACTGGATGAGATTGCTACATTGTTGAATTAGTCTTGAAATTTTGCTTTTATTGAATTCCCTTGATTCACCTGTAAAAATGAATCAAGGGATGAAGGACTAATTATATAATTTGCATAGCGATTGTGTTAATAGGAGTAGCAATTAATTCGTAGACACTGGACGTTTTAAATAAATTTGTTTTTGAAAAATCTCGTAGCCTTGCTTCCTTGTCAAGTCCTCCAGAAACTTTTTCATACCCAAAATGTTCCAAAATAAAACAAACCATACGCCCAGTTATTTGACGGTTTTTAAAATCTGTTAATGGGAAATTAGTAGCATTGCTATAATTGCTTTCTAATATATTGGCAATACCACTTATAGCTGGTAAACCGATTTCGCTGAAGGCAATCATATTTGCAATAGTTTTAGGTTGAATAAGATAATTAAAAATATTTATAGCGTCTGCATTTCCAACACAACCTTTGAAGTTGTAATGATTACAAAAATCTTGATACGTTAGCATAGCAATTCCTCCTTACATGATTTGACATTTAATAACTATAGGTTAAATTATATCAGGTTAATTTGGGGATGTCAATAAAAAAATAATTGAGAAAGGATAATTAGTAGCTGGCTTTAAAGGTTGCAACCGCTTTAGGTACTAATTATTGAAAGTGGCAATTATAGATGCAGATTTGATAGGCAGAGACAAGCACAGGTTTCCAAACTTGGTTTGTATGAAACTGTCAGGATATTACAAAGAATTTGGTGCTGAAGTTGAACTGAAAACGGATTATGAGGACTTGGCAGCATATGATAAGGTGTTCATTTCCAAAGTATTTACAGATACACCCATAGATGAGAAGCTTTTAAAGCTTCCGAATGTAGAATATGGTGGTACAGGCTTCTTTTATGATAAAGCTCCGAAACTTCCGGATGAAGTAGAACATCATATACCGGATTATCATTTATATGATGAGTGGGTGAATGAACAAATAGGTAACGGTAAAAAGAGAAATGATTTTAAAGAGTATCTTGATTATAGTATTGGATTTCTCAGTAGAGGATGCTTTAGAAAATGTCCATTTTGTGTAAATCAGAAGTATGATAGAGTCTTTGAACACTCTCCGTTGGAAGAGTTTTATGATCCCACAAGGAAGAAAATTTGTTTGCTTGATGACAATTTCCTAGGATGTCCAAATTGGAAATCTTTATTGCAGCAATTGAAAGATATAGGGAAACCATTCAAATTCAAACAAGGGTTGGATGAAAGAATATTGACTGATGAAAAATGTGAGATGATTTTTTCGAGTAAATATGATGGACAGGTGACTTTTGCTTTTGACAATATTGAAGACTATAAACTAATTGAAAAGAAGCTGCAAATGATTAGAAGGCATACAGATAAAATAATGACAGTCTATGTACTGTGTGGTTTTGATAGACAATCAAAATATGATAATGAATTCTGGCAGCTAGATATTTTTGATATGATGAAAAGAATTAAGTTACTTATGGAGTATCAATGTCTTCCATACATAATGAGATTTAATAAATATGTAGAGTCGCCATATCAGGGTGTATATAAAACCGTAGGAGCATGGTGCAACCAGCCAAGTTTCTTTAAGAAAAAAAGTTTAAGAGAATTTGGTATTGTCAGTGGAATTGATTCAGCAAGAAATAGATACATTGTTGATTTTGAAAAAATGTATCCTGAGTTTAGAGAATATATGGATATGAAGTGGCAATGAAACCAGAGTTTCATTAAGTAAGGAGAGATAAAAATGAGTCTCGATAAAGCTATTAAACACAAAAAAGAAAAGAGAAAACCTTATATGGGTGCCAAAGCTGTTGATTGTACTTGTAGAAATCATGGCTCTTGCGAATGGTGTAGGAGTAATAGACTTTATCAACAGAATAAGATGGATGAGGCAAGCAGACAACAAATAGCAGAGGAGTTAAAAGGTTAATTTCAAAGTTTTGAATAAATAACAAAACCATCATGGTGTCGTCATGATGGTTAAGTTTCACATTTGTTTACCCATATTAGTTATCAGTTTTGTAAGTAATTACACAAGAAGAAAAGTCCCTTTCCGAACTTTTTAATTCACTTTATACCTCATAAGCAACGACACTGCTCGAATAAACAATAGTTTCAAAGTCGTATAATGATAACTAAGGTATTACTTTTTAGCAGTTATGATTCTGCTGCGAATTGCCCTATGCATCTACCGCTCTGTAAAGGCTATGGGAACAGGCAAAGTTAAAAGTTTTTTTAACATCAAACCAACCCCTTTCTTTGCCAATTGGGCAATTATATTATAACATAAAATATGAAAATTGAATAGTAATATATGATATTAAAATCTTGGTTTTATGTGGAGGTGAAGAAAATATCAAAAAATTAGTAGATTACATAGACAGATCAGAGCATTACATCAAAGAATTTGCAACATGGGAAGCATCAGAGAAAATTATTGATGATAATAAAGCATTTTGGATGTTAAAAAAACCAAAAAGTCAATACCAGAAAGTGTGTCTGTATCGTGATGGTTGCAATATGTTTGTATATGGAGATTATGGACAATTTACATTTGATAACATGACTTGGACAGGAAGTGTTTATAATCTACAATATGACAATATTGGTTATCAGATGGAGAAGTTAAATCATGAGAGTAGACAGACTTTAAGAGTGTTTGATGAGGATAAATGTGAAGAAGATATTTTTGCTTGGTTAAAAGAACGTCTTGAAAACAGGTACGATGTAGAAGAAGAGATTATTGAAGAAATTATCAAATTATTTAAAGAAGAATCATATATATTGGATTTCGAAATCGAAGATTTTTGTGTTGAAAATGATCTTATTGAGATAGAAGATATTCTTTATTTTACAAAAGATGCTTTAGAAAGTATAGATGAATATGAATGGATTTCATTTTTAAGAAACAGTAATCTTGGAGAATTTGATGAGGAATATGAAAGTGAATTGTGGAATGCTGGTAAATGTATTCATCAAAGATATTTTATCTGTATGTATGCTCTACAGATTTGTGGTGAAAAGCTAAGGAAGAAAGCGGAGGATAAGAAGTGAAACTAAAATACATAGAGTTTGTTTTTGAAAACTGTGACAGTATAAAAATAGAAGGTAAGTATATAGGTGATTTCCTAGTAGATGATTTAGAAAAATCCATTAAAAGAATTGCATGTAATTTAATAGAAAAAATTGAAGTTGCTAATACTATAGCGATTGAAATACACAAGGACGCAAATAAAGAAAGATATCAGTTCAATCAAACCCAGTATGAAGATTTTAAACAGATGACTTTCGATCGACTAAAGGAGTATGCTGATATCACAAGTATTCAATTTGAGTTAGAAGAGGATTATGTTGAAGAAGGACAAGTACTTTGTAGAGAATACTATAATTACTATGTAGATTGGTCTGGTGATAGTGAATATACAAATGAAGCACAAAAAATATATCTGAGTAAAGATGGTAATTTGTATATTGTAATTGCAGATGGAAAGAAGTTAGAAGATTTCTTTAATTTAGAAGAAATTGATGATGGTGAATATATAGATTTCCATTTTGATATGTGTGATGTCGGTGACGAATATAGTAATCTTGATAGATATAAGGATGAAGAAAATGATAATAAGGAGAAGTAAATAATATGGACAAGAATTAAATAATTGAGATAGCATTTGAAGTAATCAAGGAATCTACAGAATGGGGAATAGAAGATAAAAGTGATAGATATGGACATTGGATTGATGGTGTGGTGACAATGGCAGACAGTCTTTTGAAAAAGATTAATGATGAAAAGAAGAAGTAATATGTATGATGTTAACAAAGAAACAAGAGAAACAGGTAAATAATCAAATCAAAAAGACTTTAGAAGACAGATTCCAAGGTTTAAAGACTAGTGCTGCGCAGGTATTCTTGGAGCAGTTCTGGAAATGTGTAACACATGTAAGACAGTTGAGGATATTAAGGATTTCTGCGAGAAATCTTTAAATATGGGTGGGATGAAATAGGAGGTACATTTTGAAATGAATGTAGAAAGAATAAAATATACATTGAAACATAGAAAAGTATTTAGAAAATTAGAGAAAAAATTATTAGGATATAATACGTTTCGAAGTTTGTTTCATGATTTAGACAAGGTATTTTTATATGTTTTTTGCGATTATAAAACAGTACATGATTTTCATAGAAAACATGCACGTCACCATGAACTAAGAGCAAAGACTTATAATGACTATATTCAGATGGTTATTGATTGGGAATGTGCTAGGTATACAAAACCAGATAAGCCATTAAATGCAAGAGAAACATTGTACAAATTTTATCCAGAACTTGAGAGTAAGGTGTTACCCGTTTTGAAAGAATTCAATTTGTAGGAGATATATTATTATAGAGATAATGATTATGACAACAATTATAACGGAAAAACGTGAATCTGATTTGAAAAGAGATGGCTGGAAAAGTGTCAAACGATTTGAAAAATACAGATTGTGATGCATATGTTAGCGGTGATAGTGTAGTTCATCGTGAAATGTAAAAAAAATGGAAGGAGAATAGGATGTTAGAGTTAGAACTTAATTATGATGAATTAACAGAAATGTCTTTAGAAGAAGCGAAAAGAATTGTAGGTGAGTTTAACAATGAAAGTTTTCTTGAAGATATCAGTGATGAAGTAAATGGTGTTAATTATGGTGTAAAGGTGCTTGAAGAAGGAAGTTGGGATGACGAAGGTAAGTATCAGTACAAGACAGATGTTGGTGTGTTATGTGAATATGATGAGAAATGGAAGATTGTAAAAATGTTTGATATTGCAGTTACTTCACAAATTACACGTAATGGGTCTTATTTCAGCGATTTTAATTATGATTATGAAGATTTAGAAGTGAATAAGATTATCAAAAAAGTTATTCCTAAACAAATTATTCCTGAGAGAACAGTAGTCACATTAGAGAAATAGACTGATGGTATCAGATTTATAAAAATGAGAGAATTAATGTCAGAAGAAATTATTAAAGTGTTGGATGTATTAGCTGAGAAATTTGGACTTGCAGTTGATTGGACATCTGAAAATGTAATTCCATATTTAGAACAGTTGTGTGGTAAATATGTGAATTATGAAATTGCAACAAGTGTTGTATGGTTATTATTAGGAATAATCTGTTTGTTCATTGCGAGACAGACTTTTAAACTTACAAAAGGATTTATAAAAAAATATAAAGAAGATGATAAAAGTGATAATAATGTATGGGCTATATTTAGTGGTGTGTTCACAGCAACTCTGGTTATAGTTGGTTTAGCGATTTCTATTGAACAGATATTTGATATAGTAACTTGTCTTACATTTCCAGAGAAAATTATTATCGAAGAATTGAAAAGTATTTATACCAGTATAAATAGTTAATAACAATAAATATACATACTATATATAGAATGGAATGTACAAAAAAATACTATATATGGGAGTGAAATACAGTTGAATTTCTTATTTCATTGCGTGGTTTGGAGGTGATAGTAATAACAGTACCAAAAACAGTAGAGAAATATGCAATAGATTATGTAAATACTAAAAATGAGAAGTCACTTGCTAAAGTTATAAATTGGTTGACTAAATATACAGATGCAGATGAGTCAGAAATTTGCGATATATTTATAGCCGATAAACCAAGAGGAAAACCTCAATGTGATGGAACAGAATATTGTTTACAATGGTCTGTTGGTTATGATGGCGATTCTTTTCAAGGATATTATTATCATAAAATGAGAGAGTCGGATAAATGGTTGGGTTATCCATTTGATATATAATCAGTGTGGCGACTGATCAAACAGAGAATAATAAATTAGATACATACACACATAACAAGTAAACAATTCATAGTAAAAATCGTAGAAAATTCCCATGATTACAACTGAATACTTATTATTCGTTTGGGTGGTAAAACAGCATACCCTTGGTTAAATTACGCCAAAAACCACTGTTTTACATAGATATTGACATAAAGTTATTATCCTATGTTCCAGTCGGAGAAGACTGTTGATGTTATATATGCAATATAAGATATTGAAAAAATTGATTTACAGGAGGACATTTATTAATGAGTGACAAAGTAAGACAGATGACAAATCAGGTAGTATTAACAGGAAAAGTAACTGAGTTTGAAATGAAGACTGGTACCGTTGTAAATGGTGATAGTAAAGGGGCACCTTATGTAAGTATTAAGGGTGAAATTCAGTTTGGAGAACACAAAGCTATGACACGTTCGTTTGAACGTTATGTTCAGGAATATCGTATAAAAGATGGCAAGAAGAATGAAAACAAAGCATACACACCAACTCTTGAGTGGGCTAAGTCAGTTAAGTCCGTTGCAAAGACTAACTGGGATGAAGCAACAGAAGTATCTTTGACATGCTCGTTTGCAACTAATGATTATGTAAATAAGGAAGAAAAACTTATTGAAGCATTAAAGTGTAATGTTGCTTTCATTAATGATGTAAATGGAGATTATAAAGCAACTGCTGACATTGAAGGATATATTCAGTCAATTGCACCAGAAACAAAAGGCGAGGATCAGGCAGAGACAGGTAGGTTAAGAGTAACTATTTTAACCAATGATTTCTTTGGAAATATTATTCCAGTAAAGAATATTATTGTACCTGAAGAGTTAAGAGAAGCATTTGAAGATGGTTACGAAGTAGGACAGACAGCAAAAGTATTTGTTGATTTTACGTTACATAAAGGAGAAGAGAAGCCTAAGAAATCTGGTGGTATTGGTGTTCAGAGAACAACAGATGGGAAGTCTTATGTAGAAATGATTCTGACTGGTGCAGATCCAGCAATAGATGAAGATGAAGAAAATGCATTCTCTAAAGAAGCAGTGAGAATCGGGTTGGCTGAGAGAAAAGCTGATTTGGATAAAATGAAAGAGGCAGGATATCAGGGTGGAAAAGGTAAATCTATTAGTAGTGCATCTACTAATTCTAAGCCAAAGCCTGTAACAGATGATGAGATTCCATTTTAGGAATCCCATCACCTTATAATAAAAACACGAATAGAAAAGGAGATTTTTAAATGGCAATTGATATTTTTAGTATTCAGCCCAGTGTAATTAGTAGAGATTTAAGTGGTAAGTCATTCTTTATTTATGGAGATAAGAAGTCTGGAAAGACCTCTAATGCAGTTAAGTTTCCGAAACCTATCTTGGTTGCGTTTGAAAAGGGTTACAATATGTTGTCTGGTGTTATGGCACAGCCTGTTAATAAGTGGAAAGAAGCTCTGGACGTAAAGAAACAGCTCTTGAAGGATGCAAAAGCTGTTGAAGACGGAGATAAGGCAGAAACAGTATTTAAGACAGTAATTGTAGATACTGCGGATCTTGCTTATGACATGTGTGAAGCATATATTCTTGCAAAAGAAGGTGTTGAGTATCTTGATGAAACAGAATCCAAGCGTGGATATAAGGCTGTTGAAAGAGAATTTGATACATATTTTCAGGAAATTGTTAAGGCAGGTTACACATTAGTTGTTATTTCTCATAGTGACACGGTTCAGATTAAGGAAAATGGTGAAAAATATGACAGGACTCAGCCAACAGTTGCTAAGAGAGGATTAAAAGTTTTAGCAAGATTAGTAGATGTTATCGCTTATTCTACATCCGAAACAGATGAAAATGGCAATGTGAATATGGTTTTGTATCTTCGTGGCAGCAAGGAACTTGAAGCAGGTTCAAGAAATAAGTACATGTCTGCAAAGATTCCGTTTACTTACAAGGCACTTTTAGAAGATATGCAGCAAGCTATTGATAGGTTAGAGAAGGAAGATGGAGCCGTTGTAAGCGATAAGCCAATTGAGGTTTACAAGGATCAGTCCGAAGTTGCTGACTTTAAAGAAACAGTATCTACTATTGGTAAAATTGCAAAGGCATTGAATGACCAGGGAATGATGGATAAGTATCAGGCTATCACAAACAAGCATCTTGGTAAAGGTAAATTAGTAAGAGATTGCGATGCTACACAGATTGATCTTCTTATGCTTATTTTAGATGACTTGAATGACTTGATTAAAGAAGAAGGACTTTTGATTGAATAGTGAGTAAGGGGATTATCCCCTTGTCTTGCTAAGAAAGGTAGTGTAAGGATGGCAAGAAAAGTAAAATGTCCTGAATGTGGAACATTCAACGATAAAGAAAATGCTGTGTGCCATAACTCCAAATACTACTGTCAGGTTTGTTACGAAAATAAAATGCGTGAATCGCAAGATTATAAGGATTTGATTGCTTATATATGTGAGCTTTACCAGATAGATGCTCCTACTGGATGGATGCTGAAACAAATTAAAGATTTTAAGGAGCAATTCAATTACACATATAGAGGAATGAAAACTACGTTACATTACTTTTATGAAATACAAGAAGGTAATGATGTGGCAGATAGTATGGGTATTGGTATTGTTCCTTTTGTATATGATGAAGCAAAACAGTTTTATATAGATAAAAAAGCAGTTAAAGATAGTGTAGAAGGATGCGATTTAGAGGAATTACAGAATAAAAAACGTGTTATTAAAATGCGAAAGAGTAACAAGCTAAATGAAAACAAGTATAAAGACATAGTATTGATTGATATAGAAAAATTATGAAAGGAAGAACACTTATTTGAAAAAAAGCAAGTTAGCAAGCTATGTAAATAAGCAAGCAATTAGAGAAATCTTAGGTAGCTTATTACAAGAACCCTCTTTGATTAGGGAATATAAAATTGTACAAAATGATTTTCCTGAAACCTTTCATAAATTAATTTTTGCGGCAATAAACAATCTCTATAAAAATGGAGCAGAAATCATTGATGCAGTAGCAATAGATGAGTATCTTTCTCATTACGAAACACAGTATCAGGTATTCACAAAAAATGAAGGTATTAACTTTTTGGAAAAAGTACAAGAAATGGCTTTACAAAGCAATTTTAAATACTACTATGACCAGTTGAAGAAGTTTTCGTTGTTAAGAACTTATGTTGAAAATGGTATTGATGTTTCTGAATTTTTTGATCCAGACGAGATAGACCCAGTAACGATTGAAGCACAAAGAAAATTACTGGATGAATATTCTTTACAGGATATTATTAATCATTATAAAAAGAAGCAATTAAAAATTATTGCTCCGTTCATCAGTACAGAAGGTAGAGATTCTAAAAAAGCAGGTGTTGGTGGGCATGAACAGAAAGAGAAATGGAAACAAGACACTGCTTGGGGAATAGGTTATTCAAGTGCATATCTCACTACTGCTTTACATGGAGTAAGAAAAAGACGTTTCAATGTAAAATCTGCTGGTACTGGTGTTGGAAAAACTCGTTCAAGCATTGCAGATATTGGTTATGCTTGTTCTCCATATTATTATGACAAAACACTTGGAAAATGGTGTGAAAACCCCAATGGTACATATAATGGTGCATTGTATATTGGTACAGAAATGGAACTATTAGAAGAAATAGATCCTATTCTTTGGGCTTATATAGCAGATGTTCCTCAAGATCATATAGAATTTAACATGTATGAAGAGGGAGAAGAAGAAAGAGTAGATAAAGCTATTGATATTCTGGAACACGAGGCAAATATTTGGTTTGAATATGTACCAGAATATGATGCTAACACTTTAGAGGAAGTTATCGAGCAGCATAAGTTAGACCATAATATTGAATATGTTTGGTTTGATTATATAAGTGCCACCGTTGAATTAAATAGCGAATATGCTTCTGAATCAAAAGTAAAAATGGTTGTCAGAGAAGATCAAGTATTAGCAAATCTTTCTAAGAAATTAAAGAATTTTACTCGAAAATTTGATGTTTCAATTGATTCATTCACACAGGTAACAGGAGATTTTAAAAACGAAGCAAACCGTGATCAAACGATTGTGAGAGGTGCTAAATCTATTATTGACAAAGCTGATGGTGCAATGATTGCAATGCCACCTACAGAAAAAGAGCTAAAAAAAGTTGAGCCTATCACAAGAGAATTATTGAATAAACCAACACCTAATCTGGTGTATTCATTATATAAAAATCGTGGTGGTAAATGGAATAAAATTAAGATTTGGCTTTATATAGATTATTCAACAATGAGAGTACATGACTTATTTGTTACAGATTATGAATATAAGCTTATCAAGGATATAGAGAAAACTTATATTAATGTGTCAAATGAGAATTACGCAAGTACAACAGCAATAAGAAATCCCGTAGAAAATCTTGAAATTACTGAAAAAGCAGAAGAAGGAATGAAATTTTAAGAGGTGATATTTTGATAGATAAGGATTATCTACTAGAACATATCACTGAGGAACAAATTTTGCAGCTCCTAGTAAGGTTTGGTGCGGTTCCTTATGGGGCTATAAAAGAAAAAGAGATATGGTTTAATACAATTTGTCATGGTGGAGACAGTCACAAATTATGCTATTTTCGTGATACAAAGACATTTTATTGCTATACAAATTGTGGTCAAATGTCCTTATTTAATCTGATAATGAAGGTTAAAAACTGCACATTTTCAGAATCAATAAAGTATGTTGCAAATGAGATAGGTATAAGTAACCGATATGGTTTTAATCATACTATACCTATGATTAGTCAAGAATTATTAAAAATTGACAGATATATACAACTTCGTAAACCGAAAAAGACAGAAATAAAACATCTTCCACAGATTGATGATAAGATACTCAATTATTTTGAAAATAATGTTTTTTTTACTGGTTGGTTAAATGAGGGTATTAGTATAGAAACTATGCAAGAGTTTGGTATTTGTTGGTACGAAAAAGAGAAACACATTATCATTCCTCATTATAACATGAATGGAGAAGTAGTTGGAATACGAAGAAGAAGTTTACAAGATAAAGATAAAAATAACAAATATATGCCTGAAAAAATCGAAGGAGTGGAATACAGTCATTCGTTAAATCTAAATCTATATGGATTAGATAAACATATGAAAGGTATATTAAAAACGAAAAAAGTAGTAATTGCCGAATCGGAAAAAAGTGTAATGCTTGCTCATGACTATTATGGTGAAAATGCTTTTGTGGTAGCAACCTGTGGATTTAATATTTCAAATTGGCACAGAGATGTTTTATTAAGCTTGGGTACCGAAGAAGTTATGT
Organism: uncultured Clostridiaceae bacterium; assembly: GCA_947177415.1. Taxonomy (GTDB): domain Bacteria; phylum Bacillota; class Clostridia; order Lachnospirales; family Lachnospiraceae; genus CAG-411. Next base: position 8,697 of record CAMWUK010000070.1, on the reverse strand, counting down.
TAGCATTTGACAAGGATTTTGAGTTGCAAGACTTTGAAAATTACGATGACGATAATCCAGAATATCAAAAATTTTTAAGATATGTAAGACGTATTTATTCATTAGCACATAAGTTTACAGCATTTTGTAGGACATATATTCTATGGGATAACATGGATTTATTGAATAAGAAAGATTCGCCGTTTGACAAAGGAAAAGAGACATTAGAAATACTGATGAAGCACAAAGTAGAAATTACTACCGAAAGAGAGGATGAAGAATAGTTATTGGATAAATTATTATGGAAAACTATACATAAATGTGAATTCAACAAAGAAGATGATTACTTAGAAAGAATACTTACACAAGCTGGTGTAGAAGATATATATGAGTTTTTACATGTAAATAAAAGCCATACCCATTCACCATTTTTGCTGAGGAATATGGAAGATGGTATTCAGTTATTACATAGTAAGTTGGGAGGAACAATATTTATTAAGCGTGATCCAGATGTAGATGGTTATACATCATCGGCATATTTAAAAGGGTTTATTAATGATATTTCTCCTGACACACAAATTATTTGTAGTACAAGTTATCAAAAAGAACATGGAATTTTTATTGATGATATTAAAGATATTGTAGAAAATATTAATCTGATTATTATTCCGGATGCTGGTTCAAGTAGCGTAGATGAATGTAAAGAAATTAAAGAAAAATACAATATTCCTATTTTAATTATTGATCACCACGAAATTAATACAGAGATTATGAAGTATACAACTCTTATTAACTGTATGGATGGACAATACCCCAATAATACATTGTCTGGTGTTGGGGTGGTACATAAATTTTGTTTAGCTTATGCAGAAAGATATGGTATTAGAGAAGAGGTATGTAACTATTATTTAGATTTGGTTGCACTTGGAATGATAGCTGATTCAATGGATATGCGTAATCTGGAAACAAGATATTATGCACTTGAAGGATTAAAAGAACAAAACAGACACAATCTTCTTATTAAAGAATTAGCTTTAAAGTATGAAGATGATATGAAACTTGGTTTTACTCTTGATTCTATTGGTTGGGTAATTGCTCCTAAAATGAATGGTTTAATTCGATATGGTACACCAGACGAACAAAATGATTTATTCAGAGCATTATCTGGAGAAAAGGAAGATAGAGAATATCAACCAAGAAGACCAAGGGGAGCTGGTAAAAATTCTCCTAAACCTCCAATTGAAATTCACTCTTTACAAAAAACAATGGCAAGAGTTTGTGGTAATGCAAAGGAAAGACAAGATAAGGCGGTCAGAGAATATATGAAAATTCTTGACAGTGCTATTCAGGAGCAACACTTGGATCAAAACAGTGTAATTATAATTGATGCTTCTGAAATTGTTGATAAGAAAACTGTGACTGGGTTGGTTGCAAATAAATTAGCAGAAAAATATCATAGACCAATTGTTATTTTAAGAAGTAGAACAGAAGAAATGTATGGGGGTTCAGGAAGAGGATATGACAAGGGGAAGATTGATGATTTCCGTACATTTTTAAATGAAACAAAAGTGTTTGAATGTGCAGGACACGATAATGCCTTTGGGGTTTCACTTGCCAAAAAAGATTTAAGTAAAGCAATAGGATTATGTAATGAGAAGTTAAAATTAGATGATTTAGTAACCATTCATGAAGTAGATTATGAAGTAAAAGCTGAAAATCTTACTTCTAAGGCAGTTATGAAAGTTGCTGAATCTTATGAAATTTGGGGGAAAGGTGTACCAGAACCAACTTTTGTTATTACAGATATTCAGATTCCAGCAAAGGATATCATTGGATATGGTGAAAATAATGGATTTATTAAATTTAATTACAATGGGATTGATTACATAAAGAAGTATTGTTGTAAAGGCGAATGGGAAGAGATGACACTGAGAGATAGAAATGTCTTGGGTGAAAATAAGAAAACTCTTCATATGACCATTATTGGTAACTTTGTATTGAATGAATGGGAAGGACAACGCTATCCGCAAGTAAAAATTAAATTTTTTGAGAGCGAAGAATATATTCCCGCAAGTAAAAACAAAGTTGATATAGATGATGATTTTTTATTCTAAGAGAAAGTGAGGAAACATGAGTAGTATTAATATAGAAGAAATTGAATTTATGTCTAATCATAATCATGATGAAGACTCAAATTTCCGACTAAAGGATTGCATTATTAGAGCAGAGGATATTGTTAATAGAGCAATTGAGTTAGGTTATAAGGGAGTAAGTATAACAAATCATGAAACTGTTTCCTCACACGTTAGGATAATGCAGCGTTTTCAAAAATTAAAGAAATTACAAAAAAAATATAAATCCTACTTATTAGAAAATGATGAGGATGGTTTGAAAAATGATAAAGATGTGCAGAAAGAGATTTATCTATTAGAAAAGATGGATGATAATTTCAAACTTGGATTAGGAAATGAGATTTATCTAATTGATGATCTTTCTGACGTAAAAGAAAATTATGAATCAGGTGTTACAAAGTATTGGCACTTTATTCTGATTGCAAAAAATCCAAAAGGGTATGAACAGATAAAAAGAATTTCTTCTGAAAGTGCATGGAAAAACTGGTTTAGACAAGGAAAAATGGAACGTGTACCAACTGTAAAGCATGAGTTGGAAGAAATTATTGGAGAGGAAAAAGGTAATATTATTGCAACAACAGCTTGTTTGGGCGGTGAACTTCCTAATTATGTTCTTTCCTATTTTAGAGATGGTAATACTTCGGCAAAGCGAAAAATACATGAATTTGTTCAATGGGGAATTAAAGTATTTGGAAAAGAAAATTTTTTCTTTGAATTGCAGCCAACATTTGAAAAGCCTTGTGATGATATATTAGAGCAGCACCCACAAATAACTTTTAATAAAAATGCTGTAATGCTTGCAAAAACGTATGGACTGAATTACACATTTGCAACTGATAGTCATTATTTGAAAAAGGAACATAGACCAGTACATGAAGCGTATTTACATGCTGATGAGGATAATGCAAGCAATCGAGAACTAGGTGATTTTTATGCAACGACCTATATGATGGATATTCCAGAGTTGTGTGAATTACTTAGTTCGCATTTGACAGATGAGGAAATTATGCAAGGCTTCAAAAATACTATGGTAATGCATAGCATGATTGAGACTTATGATTTAAGCCATTCTGTAATTGTTCCAAGAGATAAAAAGATACCAAAATTTGAATTACAACATATTTTTAGAGAGTGGTATAGTAATTATCAATATATTAAAAAGTTTGCTGAGAGTGGAGATGAGCAGGAAAGATATCTACTTTATATGGTTGAACGAGCTGTAGCAGAAAGAAAAATCCGTCTTGTTAAATCAGTAGTCGAAAGATTGAACACAGAACTAGGCGAAGTATGGGAAATTTCAGAGAAGATACATATGAGACTTGCTACATATTATGTGCTAGTTAGAAATATTATTATTGAAATAATGTGGAAAGTTTCTTATGTAGGTATTGCCAGAGGTTCAGTAACAGGTTTCTTAATGGCATATGCAATAGGAATTACTCAGATGAATCCTATGAAATATGGTTTACCACATTGGCGACATCTAAGTGCTGAAAGACCTGAGTTGCCAGATATTGATGTAGATTCAGAGTCGGCTAAAAGACAAGAAATATTTGCATTAATGAAAGAATATTTTGGGCAGGATAATGTATTAAATACATTAACTCTTAAAACAGAAGGCACAAAGAGCTGTACACTTACTGCTTGCAGAGGTTGGGGGTTAGATAACGATACTGCTCAGGCGATTGCTGATATGATTCCGTTTGAGCGTGGTTCCAATTGGTCATTAAAGGATTGTTTTGAAGGAAATAGAGAAAAGAATAGGGCACCAGTAACAGAGTTTATAAATACAGTAGCAAAATATGAAGGATTAAAAGAAATCATGCTACTAATTGAGGGATTAGTGTGTGGGCGTTCCATTCATGCATCAGCAGTTTATATTTTTGACAATGGGTACATTGAACATAATAGCCGAATGAAAGCACCAAACGGTACTGATATTACTGCTTATAATATGCACGATTCAGATTGGTGTGGAGCATTAAAATTTGATTGTTTAACGATTTTAGGGTTAGATAAAGAGCATAAATGTGTTGATTTACTGATTGAAAAAGGTATATTACAAGATCAGGGAAGTATTAAGGCTACTTATGATAAATATATCCATCCTGATGTATTAGATTATGACACAAAAGAGATGTGGGACTTGGTTGGTAATAATGAAATTATTGATGCTTTTCAATTTGACACTCCTACAGGTTCACAAGCTGCAAAAAAAGTTAAACCACACACACTACCAGAACTTGCAACTGCAAATTCTCTTATGAGACTTATGCCAGAACAAGGAGACGAATCACCCATTGATACTTATATCAAATATAAAGATGATATTTCTCTCTGGTACAAGGAAATGAGAGATTATGGTTTGTCTGAAGAAGAAATAAAGACACTGGAGCCATATTTATTGCCTGTTTATGGTGTTGCAGAAACACAAGAAGTTGTGATGAGATTATCAATGGATGAACATATAGCAGGATTTAATGTAGCAGAAGCAAATATGATCCGTAAGTCTATTGCAAAAAAGAAAGCAGATGTTCTCGAAAAGGCTAAAAATCTTTTCTTTGAAAAGGGGCAAGCATTAGGGACAAGTGAAAAATTATTAAATTATGTGTGGTATGTACAGTTTAAAAAGAGTTTTGGTTATTCATTTTCTCAAAATCATACTTTCCCATATTCAGGTATTTGTTTACAAGAAATGAACCTGGCATATCATTATAATAGAATTTTTTGGAATACAGCTTGCTTAACTGTGAATGCCGGTGCTGATGAGAATAATGATAATAATAAGACAACCAATTATGGCAAGATTGCAAAAGCTATAAGCGAAATTCAGGCAAAAGGACAGAAGATTGAGTTGCCTGATATAAATAAGGCTAAATTTGGTTTTGAGCCAGACGTAGAAACAGAAGAAATTATATTTGGATTAAAAGGTATTTCTAATATTGGAGATAAAGAAGCAGAAGCCATTATTAGTAATCAGCCATACAAAAGTTTAAATGACTTTTTAAGTAAAATGGAAGAATTCAAAAAAAATGACAAAGAAAATAAGTTTGGCGAAAGTGCTGTTATTACTTTAATTAAAGCAGGTAGTTTTGATCGGCTTGAAAATAAAAATAGAGTAGAAATTATGAAAGATTATGTACGACAAATATCTAAACCACTTACTTCCCTTAGAATGGATGACATTGAAGTGCTGAACACTCTTGGTTTGCTAACGGATGCACAAAAGAAATATGAATATAGACTGTATCGTTTTAGGAAATATGTATACAATAATCAATTTTTAGTAGAAAAACGAGGCAAATCACAAAACACATTTTATTACAGATTAGAAAGACAATATTCAGAACCTTATTTTTTTGAACATTTTGAAACAAATATGGAAGAAGGAAAAGATTACGAGTATGATGATAAGGGTTATGTCATTGTAAAAAGAGGAAGCCTTGATAGAGAATATAATAAATTGATGGCAAATTTCAAGGAAAACATTCTTCAAAACCAAAGATATTTAGATTCTGTTAATGAAAAAAGGTTCAGCGAGAAGTGGAATGAAAAGATAGAAGGAGCCATTTCAAAATGGGAAATGGATTCATTGAATTTTTATTATCATGAACACGAACTGGCACATGTGGATAAGGAGAAATATTTAATATCTGACTTTGATACCTTACCAAAAACACCAGAGGTTACAGAATATTATGTTTATAGAGGCAAGGAAAGACCAAGGTTCAAACTTACAAGAATATGTGGGACAGTGCTTGATAAAGATAAAAATAAGCACATTATTACATTACTTACACCATCGGGGGTTGTAGGAGTTAAATTTTATAAAGGTCAGTTTGGATTTTATGATAAACAGATTTCAGAAAAAGATGAGCAGACAGATTCTAAAGTTGTAAAAGAGAAGTCCTGGTTTAGAAGAGGGAATAAACTTTTAATCACTGGATATCGTAGAGAAGATCAGTTTGTTCCTAAAAAATATGTAGATTCTGCTTATAGACACACGCTTCAGTTAATAACAGATATTGATGAAGAAGGTAATTTAAAATTGCAATCAGAGAGAGTTGATGAAGAAAACGAGTAATAACATTATTAAAATAGAAGCAAGATTAAGTAAAATTCTTTTCCCTAAGTATCCTGAGATACTGGGCAGGGGAGATAGTACGTTCGGGATCGTTAGTTGGTGTCCTATATTGATATTAGAAGGAGAAGTACAAACAGATAACTGGGGAAATTTAGTAGTAAAGGGCAATTATGAAGAAGAAATCGATCCTAAAACCGATTATACAATTATTGCAAAAGAAGTATACGATGAGCAGCGTGGAATCCAGTATGAATTGATGTTTATAGGACAGTTGATTGATTTGTCAAATATAAATAATCAAAAAGCATTTTTGAAGTCTTTTCTTACAGACAATCAAATTTCAGAAATGTTTAAAACCTTAGATAACCCACTCGCTTCTATTGAGGCACATGACATAGAGGCATTAAAAAAAGTCAATGGTATTGGTGAGTATATTGCTAACTGTATTGTCGAACGATTTGAGGATAATAAAGATAACTGTGAGGTTTATTTGGAACTGGACGAGTATGGTTTGACTCCAAAATTCATTCAAAAACTTATCAAGCAATATAAAAATCCTCATTCGGTTATTGAAATTATTAAGAAAAATCCATATAAATTAAGTTTTGATGTAGATGGGATTGGTTTCAAAACAGCAGATAGTATTGCTTTAAAAAGTGGTATTAGTGAAACCTCTCCAGAAAGAATAAAAGCATATATCAACTACTTATTACACGATTTGGCACAAAATGGTAACTCTTTTATTACATCGGGTGAATTGACTGCTTATATATTTGAGGAATTTGGTGGAAAAGAGAATATTTTAGAAGTATATTTTGATGAAAATAATAATATTTCAGGTAACAATATTGGAATAGCTATTGATCAGTTACAAGAAAAAGGCACTATCATAGTTGAAGAGTCAGAAAATAAATCTACTCGTAGAGTGTATTTAAAAGAATACTATGATTTAGAAAATGATATAGCAGAGCATTTAAAAAGAATTGCCAATGCAAAAAACAAATTTGACTATGGTGATTGGGAACAGATAGTAACAACACAAGAAAATAAGCAAGGTTGGAAATTTACAGAGGAGCAAAAAGCTGGTATTAAATTGGGGTTGGATAATCAAGTGTGTTTCATTACGGGAGGTGCTGGCACAGGAAAATCAAGTCTTGTATCAGGTATTCTCGAATCTTTGAAAAATTACAGTTTTGCTCAGACTGCTTTAGCAGGTAAAGCATCTGCAAGATTACAAGAGGTAACTGGCAAAGAAGGCTTTACAATTCATAGATTATTGGGTTATCAGCCACAATTAGGCTTTACATTTAATGAAGAAAATCCATTGCCATATGACATTATTGTTCTTGATGAAATTTCTTTGGTTGGAGGTGAAATATTCTTATCTTTAATAAAAGCTATTTCAGATGGCACGAAACTAATTATTTTAGGCGATATGGGACAGTTGGAATCTATTGGGTGCATGAATTTAGCATTTGACATGTATAATAGTAAATTCATTACAACAATTGAATTAACTAAAGTACATAGACAAGCACAGAAATCAGGTATCATTGTAGCTTCTCAACAAATGAGAATGGGCGAACCAGTTTTGGAAAAGAAGTTTACAGGGGAGAAAACTGTTGGTGAATTACAAGATATGCATTTTGATATTCATGATACAAGTAGTACAACAAGAGAACGTACTATGAAATGGTTTAAGGAGAAGTATGAGAGTGATTTAGTTACAGATATTATGGACATTCAAATTCTGTCACCATGTAAGGATAGAGGAGATGCATGTGTATTTAATCTAAATTTGGATGTGCAAGAGTATGTAAATCCTCATACTCCAGATAAAAATGAAATCAAAGTAAATGTAGGGAAAGATAAATATTACTATCTTCGTGAGGAAGATAAGGTAATGTGTATTAAAAATAACTATAAAATATGTGGACAAAATAGAAATGGTGTATTCAACGGTTGGTGTGGGATTTTAAAAGAGATTGATACACGAACTGGATTTCATAAAGTATACATTCCAATGATTGATGATACTATGATTTTTAGTACAAGCGATTTAACTAATGGAGTTGTATTAGGATATGCGTCCACCGTACATAAATATCAAGGGTCATCTGCAAAAGTAATTATCGGTGCTTTTGATAATACGACACCTCCAAATATGAGAACAAAAGAGCTTTTATATACATTATGGACAAGAGCAGAGAAGGATTGTACAACAGTGGCTCAGAATAGTGCATTATATAGTGCAGCTTTAAATAGTGGGATCAGTGATAAGAATACTTTTTTGGTTGAATTATTAGATAAGGGTTTAAATTGCGAGGTGGCATAAGAAAAAAATAGTCTATATATAGAGGTTTGTAAAAATATTAACCACTATATATAGACATGTATCTTATACACATCACCGAGCCCACGAGACTCTCAAGAATCTCGTATGCCGTCTTATGCGGTAAAAAAAAAAAATGGGGGGGGGGCTGGGGGGGGGGGGGGGGGGCG